>JASLKK010000004.1:0-195081 GCA_030747595.1 Acidimicrobiales bacterium
ACCGGCCACGGTGATGACCACGTTCGACGTCGGCTGGGTGTTGAGCACGACTGACACCACGTCGGCGGTGCCGGCCTCGGAGACCACGGTCGAGCCGTCGCTCTGGGAGACGGTGACGCCAGCGGTGTCGTCGTCGGTGGTCTTACCGTTGGTCACCTGGTCGCCGAGGGAGTCCCAGGCGTCGTGGGATGCAGCGTCGTTGACGGCAACAGTGACGGTCCAGTTCTGCCTGGCGTCGTCGAGGTCGTCGTCGACGCTGCTGACGGTGATGACCTGCGGTGTGTCCCAGTTCGAGTTGGTGAATGTGAGCGTGGCCGTGGAAACGGTCGCTTCGGTGGTGTCGCTGGCTGTCACGTCGAATACGACGTTTCCGGCCGGGGCGGTGCCCAGGACCACCGAGATCGTCCCGGTGTTGCCTCCCTCGGCTAGGCCGATGGTCGCGCACCCGGTACTGCAGGTGTTGCCGGCGGTAATCGCTGTGGTGAAGGCCGGGGCCAAGTCGATGTCAGTCGTGGTCACCGACACGGTCTTGTTGGCCAACGAGTCGTAGTCGTCGTCTGAGCTGCCGTCGTTGACCGAAAGCGTGACTGTCGAGGTCTGGTCTCCGTCGTCGAGGAAGTCAGGGATGCCGGTGACGGTGATCGTCTGCGGTGTGTCCCAGTTCGAGTTGGCGAACGTCAGCGACGACGCTGACACGGTGGCCTCGCCGGTGTCGTTGCTCGCCACGTCGATGACGACGTTTGAGGACGGCTGCCCGGTCAACACCACGGTGAATGTCTGGGTGGATCCTGTCTCAGACACCGTCCGTGACGTTTCGGACACGGTGAAGCCCGGTGTGCCGACCTGGGTCGACGAAATGAACTGGGCCATACCCCAGTCCGTGTCGCCGCCGGACTTCGTGGAACCGACCAGTAGGACGTTGCCGTTGGCGGCGATCCCCATGGCACGGGCCTTGTCGATCCGGTTTGAGCCGAAGTCGTGGGTAGCGACACCGTCGGAGTTGAACGTCGTGTCGAGAACGCCGGTCGACGTGTAGCGAACCAACGCGAAGTCATGGTTCCCGGCAGCGTTGGTGTAGCCGCCGAGCAGGATCTTGCCGTCCGATGCGACGATCACCTCGGTTGCCTCTTCGGTGCCGCCGAAGTTGGTGACGGTGATGCCGTCACCACCGCCGAACGAGGTGTCCATGGCCCCGCTGGTCGTCAGACGGGCCACCGCCCAGTCGTTGCCGGAGTAGCCGCCGACGACGATCTTGCCGTCGGACTGCAGGTCCATGCCCTCCAGGTAGTCCACGCCCCCCATGCTGAACACGTGGATGCCGTCACCGCTGAAGCTCGTGTCGAGAACGCCGGCTGACGTGTAGCGGGCGACGAAGAAGTCGTTGGTCCCCGAAGCGTTCGTCGTACCGGCCACGAGGATCTTGCCGTCAGGCTGGACGTCTATGGCCTTGATGTGTTCGCCGTTGCCGCCGGCGTTGTAGGTCACCTTGCCGCCCGAACCGAAGCTCGTGTCAAATGAACCGTCCGACGGGTTGATCCTGGCCAGCGCCAGGTTCCGACCGGTCGAGCTTGACGTGTACACCCAACCTCCGACGAGGATCTTGTCGTCGGACTGGAGCGCCCCCGCGTAACACTGGTCGTTGTTGGAGGTGCTGAACCGGACGGACTTCTTCCCGTTTCCGGAGAAGTTGTTGTCTAGGAACGCGTCGGCTTTGCGCACCATCACGACGCAGTCGTATTTGTTGATGCTGTCACCGGCATGTCCGACGAAGGCGTAACGGCCGTCGGAGAGCAGCAGGACCTCTTCGGCCGAGTCGGTCAAGGGGCTCCAGAAATGACGGTCGGTCTGGGGGTTGGCACCATCTGCCGTCTGAGTCCATGGCGTGGCAACTCCCGGGTGTGAACTGGAGAAGGGGCCACTGCCGGTGCCATCGGCTGCAATGGCGATGGTCACCATCCGCAACGCTTTCCACGAAGAATGGTTGTTGTCGTCCCAACCACCGACCACCACCGAACCGTCGGACCGGAACGCCAGGCTGCGGGCCTCGTCGTTCTTGGACGTCCGGTTGAAGATCCTGGCCCCGTCGTCGGAGAAGCTCTCGTCCATGTGCGTGTCAGCCCAGGCAGGCCCGGCGAAGGCCACCAGCGTCGCCAGCGCCAACACCAGCGCTACCGCACCCCTGCCGGCCCTCCAGATCACAGAGGTTCGCTGCATGCTTCGGCTCTCTACTAGTTGCCTGTTATCCATGTGATAACTCCGGCTGCTAGTGGGTCAAACCCGGCCGGCCAGGTCGTTGTCGAAGAGGCAAACGCTCCGGTCAGGGTGGCGCCGGTCAGGGTGGCTCCGGTCAGGTCCGCGCCGGACAGGTTGGCTCGCTTCAGGTTGGCGTTGGTCAGGTCGGCGTTGGTCAGGTCTGCCAGATTCAGGGTCGCCCATGAAAGCTTGGCCTCGACCAGGCTTGCTGACGACAGGTCCGCTCCCAGGAGGTTGGTCCACCGGCCGCTCGCGTAGTTCAGCGACGCACCAGACAGGTCAGCTCCGTTGAGGTTGGCCTGGTAAAGGTCGGTGTACCCCAGGTTGGCCCGTGTGAGTATTGCGTCGGTGAAGTCGGCTTTGCGGAGGTCGCCTCCGTACAGCGACGCCCCGGTGAAGTTCGCTGCCTTTGCCGAAGCCCGACTCAGGTTGGCGTCCCACAGGTTGGCGTCAGTGAAGTCCGCCCCGTCCAAAGTGGCCGATCGAACGTCAACCTGTGAGAGCACGGCGCCGACGAAAGCCGAACCGGTCAGGTCGGACCCGGCAAGTGACGTGCCCTTGAGGTTGGATGCAGGACACGTCACTCCTGCTGCCGGTACGCAGGGTGCAGGTGGCGCGGGTGCTGCAGCAACGGTGATCGAAGACCAAGGCGGGGTGAAACGGAACCCGGCCGGCCATTTCGTGTCCGTATCAGCTGTAACGCCAGTCCAGCGCACACCGGTAAGGCGTGCGTACGTCAGGTTCGCTCCAGCCAGGTCCGCTCCTGACAGGTCAGCGCCCGTCAGGTCGGCCCGAGACATGTCAGCGTCCGTCAGGTTCGCTCCGGTCAGGTCCGCTCCGACGAGCGTGGCTCTAGACAGGTTGGCCCAGTCGAGCTGGGCACCAGCCAGGCTCGCTCCCGTCAACGTTGCTGAAGACATCCGGACCCGGGTCAGATCAGCGCCCGTCAGGTCCGCGCCGGCGAGGTCCGCCCCAGCAAGGTTGGCGAACTCCAGGTTCCTGGCCGCCAGGTCGACGTGGCTCAGGTCGGCGGTGTCGCAGTCGCCGAACGCCGACAGGTCGCACACGGCATCGGTGTCAGCCAGGACGCGGGACACCACACCCTCGGGGACCTCCATTGCCGACGGCCACCGGGTCCAGGCCTGTTGGCGGGCCCCGTACGTGCGTGCATTGGAGAAATCGACACCTGACAGGTCAGCGCCCGTCAGGTCGGCGCCAGAGATGTCCGACACGTGCAGGAACCCGGCGACGTAGGGCCCTGAACGGGTCATTACCGCCCCGGTCAGGTCCGCTCCGGCCATGTCGATGCCCCATCCGGAGGCGTCGGTAAGGATCGCCCCGGTCAGGTCAGCGTTTGAGAAGTCGGTGTACCAGAGGTTCGCTGCCGTCAGGTCGCTGTAGCTGACGTCAACGCCCGTGAGGTCGGCGGCCCGCAGGTTCACGCTCCCCATCTTCGACCTCGTCAAGGTTGCATCCGTCAGGTCTGCACCTGCGAACTTGGTCCGGTTGAAGCTCGAGTCGACAATGCTGGCCCCGGTGAGATTGGCGCCCCAGGCGGTCGCATTGTCGAAGTTCGACCACACCAGGTCGGCGTCCGTCAGGTCGACCCCGTCCATGGTGGCGTCAGCCAGGCTCGAGTACCTGCCGGTAACCCCGACCATCGATGCGTTGTTCAGGATCGCCCCGGTGAGGCTCGTGTTGATGAGGGTGGCCCCGTCCAGGTCAGCTCCGACGGCTGTCAGGTCCGTGAACGTTGTCGACTTCAGGTTGGCGCCCGTCAGGTCGACTCCAGCAGCTGTGGCGGTGGTCAGCGTGGCGCTGGTGAAGTTCGCCCCGGTGAGGTCGGCGCCCGTGAAGTCTGGTCGCCAGAGCGTCGCTGACGTCCACGTCGTGTAGGAACCCGTGACGTTCGTGAAGTCCGTGCCGGTGATGGTCGCCGTGTCGAAGTGGGTCACCAACATGTTGGCGCCAGCGAATGAACCGTGCAGCAGAGTCGACCCGGTCAGATTGGCAAAAGCCAGCGACGACCCGACGGCAGATACCGAGGTCAGGGTGGCCGACGTGCCCGTCACGCTGGACAGGTCGGCGTCGGTCAGGATGGTGCGCACCAGCGTCGCATACGAGATAGTGGCGTTCGTCAGATCCGCGCCGGTCAGGTCAGCGTCGGTCAGGTCTGCACTGGTCAGGTTGGTCGAAGTCGCCGTTGCGTCCGTCAGGTCCGCCCCGGTCAGGTCAGCGGTCGACAGGTTCGAACTGGCCAGGTTTGTGCCTACCAGGGTGGCGCCGGCCAGGTTCGCACCGGTGAGCGTTACCGAGAAGACTGTTGCACCCGTCAGGTCGGCTCCGGCCAGCGTCGCCCCGGTCAGGGTCGACCCCGCCAGGTCCGCTCCGGTCAGGTTCGCCGACCGGAAGCTCAACGAGGACAGGTCCTTGTTGCGCAGCTGCAGGCCGGACAGGTCAGCGCCGGACAGGTCACCCCGTAGTCCCGTGGCGGCCATGGTGTGGTTGGTGCCGGTCAAGTTCGCCGATTGGATCCCACTACCGGCGCGCATCGCCCATTGGCGAGTCGCTCCGTCGAGGGTGGTCAACGACAGGCGCCCATCGGTTGGCCCGGCGTCGTCCATGTATGCGCCAGTGGTGGTCGCCATGTACAGGTTCGACCGGGCAAGCGTTGCGTCGGTGAGGTTGGCGTTGGTGAGGTTCGCCCCGTAGAGGTTGACGTCCGACAGGTTCGATCCGGTCAGGTCGGCCCCGGTCAGGTTCGCACCGGTCAGGTCGGCCTTGGACAAGTCGGCGTAGGACAGGTCAGCTCCGGCCAGGTTGGCGAACCGGAGGTCGGACCGCACCAGGTCGGCTCGCACCAGTTCGACGTTGCCGGCATTGGTTGCGACGAGGTTCGCGTACCGCAGTGTGGCGTACGGAAGTTCGGCGTTGGTGAGCGTCGACAGGTACATGTTCGCGTTTGAGAAGTTCGCTCCGTAGAGGAACGAGCCGGTCAGGTTGGTGCTCGTCAGGTTGGCGCCCGTCAGGTCGGCCTGGGCCATGTCGGAGTTGACGAGTGTCGCCGACGACAGGTTGGCGCCCTTCAAGTTGGCGCCCTTCAGGTTTCCGTAGAACATGATCGATGACGAC
This sequence comes from Acidimicrobiales bacterium, assembly GCA_030747595.1. Lineage (NCBI taxonomy): Bacteria > Bacillati > Actinomycetota > Acidimicrobiia > Acidimicrobiales > Acidimicrobiales bacterium. The sequence goes on from JASLKK010000004.1 coordinate 5,386, forward strand.
AGGTTGGCTCCGTCGAGGGTCGCGTACGACAGGTCCGACGGGATCACGACCCGGTTGGAAAGGTCGCCGTTCCGGCAGTTGACGTACGGGGCCGGGTCACAGGTCTCACCGGTTGACGGCGTCGCCGCAGGTGGCTGCGTGGTGGTAGGCGGAGGCAGCGTCGTCGTCGGTGGTGCAACGGTCGTAGTCGTCACGACCGGGGCGTCGTCATCGGCAACAGAAGCGCTGATGGTGTAGTCGGCGACCGTGTCGTAGGTGTCGTCAGAGGACGCGTCGACGACGGCCAGGGTGACGGTGAGGGACTGGGTGCCGTCGATGTCGGTGTCGTTGACGCCGGTGACCGTCACCGTCTGCGGTGTGTCCCAGTTGGCGCTGGTGAACGTCAACGAACCCGCCGACACGGTGGCCTCCCCGGTGTCCGACGACGTCACGTTGACGACCACATCTGAGGTCGGGGCCTTGTTGAGCACGACGGTGAACGTGTCGGTGTTGCCGACGACGGTTGCCGTAGCGACCGTGGAAGCCTCGGTCACGGCGATCGAACCGCCGGTCTCAACCACCGTGAAGCCGGCACTGTCGTCGTCACTGACCCGGACCGACACGACGGTGTCGGCAGTCGAGTCGAAACAGTTGTCCGACGAGGCGTCGACGATGGCCAGGGTGACCGCCGGCGTCTGGTTGCCGTCCCCTAAGGCGTCGTTGACCCCGGTGACGGTGACCGTCTGGGTTGTCGACCAGTTGGCGTTGGTGAACGTGAGCTGTGCGACATTGACCGTGGCTTCGGTTGTGTCGCTGCTGACCACCGAGACGACAACGTCGGTGGTCGGCTGGGCCCCGAGGGCCACCGTGAACGTGTCGAGGGTGGCTGCCTCGGTGACACCCGTCGACCCGTTTGACTCGACCACCTTGAGGCCGCAGAAGTCGTCGTCGACGACAGCGACGTCGACAACGACGTCCGGTAAGTCGTCGAAGGCGTCGTCGCTCGTAGCGTCCAGGACCGCCAGGGTCACGGAGGCCGGCGCAGTTTCGTTCTCCGTCGTGTCGTCGATAGCCGTCAACGTGACGGTCTGGGCTGTGTTCCAGTTGGCGTTGGTGAACGTGAGGTACAGCGGGCTGACCGTCACCTGCGTGGGGGCCGAGTTCGTTACCGAGAACGTGACGCTCGACGAAGGTTGGGTATCTAGGACCACGGTGAACGAATCAGCTGTCCCGGCTTCGGTGGGGGCCGCAGAGTTCTTGGAAACCGTCACACCTGCAGATTGGGCGACTGCTGCCATGGGCCATGAGCCAAGCAGGGTGGAGAACACTGCCAGGAAGGCAACGGCGCGTGTTGCGCTGGACCTTCCCAGGGGCGTCATAGTTGCCACTGTTTTCGCCATGTTCTTACACATGCTCAGATTCCCCATCTGTCTTAGACCCCAGTGCCTCCGCCGACCGTTCATGTGTTCTCCGGGCTCTCTTCGACCGGAAGTGCGGTCACCTCGTCGGACGGCTTACCCATGCCATGTTCGTTGGCTGCTCTGAGACGCCAGGCCTGAGCCCCTTCGGTCTCAGACGTGGGGATGGAAACCCTGGTGTTGTTCACGTCGAAGTCGAGCTCTTCTTGCCATTTTTCGTCCCTGCGACCTTCGAGTACGTACTTGTCCGGCGGGCCGCCTGTGGTCGGTGCAACCCATGACAGGCGGGTTATCAAACCTTCCGTGGAAACGGAGAAGTCGATGGGTGGTCCGGGGCGCTTGTCGCGGCGGAACAAGCCGATCAGGAACAACCCGAAGCCTGTCCCGGACAGGAACCGCACCAGGCCGGCGGCGATCTTGGATCCGAATCCGGTCAGCCCCAGGCCAGCTGCCGCTACCAAACCCGCAGCTGTTGCGAGGACACCAGGGTTGGTAAGGAAGCTGCCGTCATCGTCGGAGCCAGGATCATTCGCGTCCAATGGGTCTGTCAGGTCAGCTACTTCCCTGCCGTCGCTGATCCCGTCTCCGTCGGTATCCGGGTTGGTGGGGTCAGTGCCCCTCTCTGCTTCTACGTCGTCGGTGAGGCCGTCACCATCGGTATCTCCTTCGCTCAGGGCGAGTTCCGTTTGGTCTTCAGTCGGAGCCGCTGTCGTCGGTGACGGTGCGGCCGTTGTCGGAGTCGCCGTTGTCGGTGCAGGAGGCGCTGTCGTCGCCGGTGGTGCCGTGGTCGCCGGTGGTGCCGTGGTCGCCGGTGGTGCCGTGGTCGCCGGTGGTGCCGTGGTCGCCGGTGGTGCCGTGGTCGTGGTTGTCGTAGGCGGTGCCGTGGTAGTCGTAGTCGGCGGTGGTGGTGCGGTCGTGGTTGTCGTAGTCGGCGGTGGTGGTGCGGTCGTGGTTGTCGTAGGTGGTGGTGCCGTTGTCGGTGGTGGTAGCACGATCACCTGGCAGTCGGCAACTGTCACAGCTCCGACGTTGGAGGCCTTCGAGGTCCCGTCGGTGTAGGTGGCCAGTATCTGGAAGCTGTGCTGCCCGCTGACCATGTTGTCGATGGTGGCCGTACGGTCACCTGGCAGGTGGGTGCTGTGGGTGACCCAGCCTCCGGTAGGCGACTTTGCTGCCAGTGTGAACGACTGCAGTCCCGACGTGGTCCCTGGAGCCCAGTTCAACGTCGCTGACGCACATGACGGTGTAGCTGACAGGCTGACCGTCCCCAGCGGCGGAGTCGTAGTCGTCGTAGGCGGTGCCGTGGTAGTCGGTGGTGCCGTCGTCGTCGGGGGTGGGGCTTCGTCGTCGTCGGTGGTGGCCGACAGGGTCTGGTCGGCGAGGCTGTCAAAGGCGTTGTCCGAGCTGCCGTCGTTGACCGTCACGGTGAGCGTCGTGGTCTGGTCGCCGTCAATGTCGGTGTCGTCGATGCCTGTCACGGTGACGGTCTGGGCGGTATCCCAGTTCGACGCGGTGAACGTCAGGGACGCCGTTGACACGGTCGCCTCTCCGGTGTCCCCGGAAGAAACGTCGAGCACGACGTCCGACGTCGGTTGGGCGTTGAGGACCACGGTGAACGTGTCCGTTCCCCCAGATTCTGTGACCGTCGTGTCGCCCCCTGAGGCTGCGACGGTGAAGCCCGGCGAGTCGTCGTCAGCGGTGGTCACGGCGACGGCCTGGTCACCAAGAGCGTCATATGTGCTGTCAGCGGTCGACGAGTCGTTGACGGTCACGGTGACGTCGGTGGTCTGGTTGCCGTCCGACGCTGAATCATCGATCCCGGTGACGGTCACGGTCTGGGCGGTGTCCCAGTTAGACGAGGTGAACGTGAGAGCCGCAGGTGAGACGGTGGCTTCGCCGGTGTCGGCGGACGACAGGGAGAACACGACGTTGCCGGTCGGTTCGGAGTCCAGTACCACGGTGAACGTGTCGGTCGTTCCGGTCTCAGACACCGACGCGGTGGTGCCTGACAGGGTGAAACCGGCGGTGTCGTTGTCAGTGGTGGTCACCGACACCGTCTGGTCAGCCAACGGGTCGAAGTTGTCGTCTGAACTGGAGTCGTTGACTGAAAGTGTGACTGTCGACGTCTGGTCGCCGTCGTCGACGTCGTCGTCGATGCCGGTGACGGTGACGGTCTGGGCGGTGTTCCAGTTGCCAGTGGTGAACGTAAGGGACGCCGTTGACACGGTCGCCTCGCCGGTGTCGTTGCTTGTAGCGCTAATGACGACGTTCGAAGACGGAGCGTCGGTCAACACGACGGTGAACGTGTCGGTCGTTCCGGTCTCAGAGACGCCGGTGGACCCGGCTGACGGGGTCACGGTGAAGCCCGGTGACCCACAGCTCGAGTGCGAGATGTTGAGCTGCTCGCTGGTCAACGTCCGGGTGGTGTTCCGATTCTTGGCCGCGAAGGCCATGTAGACGCTCCACCCTGACGGGACCACTCCGGTAGCGGAGCTACCCGAACCGTCGTAGTCGACAGTGCTCGCCGACCACGCCGACTCTCCGGTCTTGGTCCACTTGAAGCTGCCGTCGCCGTCGCGTTGGAACGTGATCGGATCCTGAGCGTTGTACACGTCTTTGTCGAAACCACCGCCCCACCCGAGAGGCTTGAACGCACCCCTTCGTGCCGACGTGCCGCCGTCGTGGTCGATCTGGCTGGTGGTCCACAACAGGTTGTGGTCCGGGATCGTGGAACCTGCGAACTTGTAGTTCGACTTGATGTAGGCACCGATCCCCAGGCCCGACGCCGCCAGGGCCGAGTCCTGGACGACGTAGTGGCGCACCGACGTGCCGTTGTGTGGGTGGTCCATCTCCCACTTGCCGCCGGCGCACAACGGTGTGGCGAGGACGACCTCTGCGTTGAATCCCTGGAGTTCGGCCCCGTCCACGGGCCCGTCGATGACGTCGAAGCCCGACGGCGGGTTGGCCGTCTCCGCCGGGTTGCCGGTGGCCAGTGCGCCGGCCGACGTGTACTTGGCGACGAAACCGTCGGAGTTTCCTCCTGAACGGATGGTGGAGTCACCCGCGGACGGGTCGAAGTCCATCCAGTCGGCAAAAAAGCCCGACATGTACACGTCTGACCCGCTGGTTGTCAGTCCGTAAGGGAACGTATTCCCGTGGGACGTGAAGTCCTTCTCCCACACCGGGTCGCCGTCAGCGTCGTGTTTCAGGAGGAACGCCTGATGCTTGGACCCTCCAGCGTCGTAAGCGGTGACGATGTTCGTCCCCGAACTGGAATCCAGGTCGGCTGTCCCCCGGTAGTTGCCGGAGGTGTACACGTTGCCGGACCCGTCCACGGCAACGGCCCAGCCGGCCGGAGTACCGACCGTGCCGGACCCGCCGATGGCGCGCACCCACTCGGTGAGTCCGGAAGAGTTGAGTTTGATGGTGTACGGGTCGTAGCTGCTGGAACCGAGGGTGGTGATGCCGGCCCCGGTGTCCCAGTCGCCGTTTGGGCCTGTCTGGATGCCGGTGGCGTACACGTAGCCGCCTGCAGCGGCCAGGGCGTAGGCCTTGTCGTGGCTGCTGGAACCGAAGTTCTTCGCCCACTGGAGATCCCCCATCGGACTGAACTGCGAGATCCACGAATCGTTGCCGCCGTTGCCGCCGGACGTGCCGCCAATCAGTACCACGCCGGACCCCGGGTTGTAGTCCGACGCCTGGTTGCCCAGGTGCCCGCCGATGTAGATGTCGTTGTTGTCCCGGTCGACCGCTAGCCCGTGGACTGCGTCGGTGCCGGTTCCACCCCACGTCCTGTTCCACTTCACGGTGCCGGCTGCACCGCCAAACTTTGTAAGGAAAGCATCCTGGCCGCCCGCCGACGTCCGATTCGTCGCACTGTTGCGCTTCCAGTCGATATCGGCTGTGTCTTCAAAGACGCCACCTACGTAGATGCTGCCGTTTGGGCCGTAGTCGACCCCTCTTGCTTCGTCGACCCCTGGGCCGCCGAGGGTCAAGCCGCGCGCGACGCCGTTCGGAGGCGTCGTGTCGGTATTCGACGTCGTTGTGCTGATCCACGCCACGTAGGCGTCGTAGTCACCGTTAGACGTGATGTTCGGCTGGGAGGGGAAGTTCATGGTTCCCTTGAACTTCCCAGCAACAGCCAGATAGTTTTCGCTCGGGTGCAGGGCGCAGTCGAGGATCTGGTCGTCTTCGGTCGCGTCCAGCAGCACATGCCACAACAGGTTCCCGGACGGGCTGTACTTCGAGACCACAGACGAGCCGCCACCTGTCACCGACAACTGGTTCGACACCGCAGGGTTCGGATCGATGTCTCCCGTCCCCCGGTAGTTGCCGCACGCGTAAATGTTGCCCTGGGAGTCCACCTGGACCTCTCCAACCGAACCGGAGTAGCTGCTGTCGGAATGGATCGCCACAGCCCCGCCGTCAGGCGACCATGCGGCCGCCGGAGACGAGGCACCTACGACCGCGCCAGCAGAAGCCAACCCCAGTACGACCAGGCGGAGAGCGCGACGCAACGTTATTGGGCCGAACCCCCACGGACCTCTTGAGCGCAGAGGTAGCGCCAAGGTGTTGCCGCCACTTCTGCGGCGGGCTTTCAGGGGGCGTGACGGCTGGTGTCGTGTGTACATCACAGATTCCCTGCTCGCCCGGCTTCTTCGGACCAGACTCGGCGTTGGGCCGCCACCAGGTCGGCCACCTTGCGGAGATCGGCCCTGAGGGCTTCCTTTGACGTTTCTTCGACGGCCCAGGTGAAGAGGGCTCCGCGGAACAGGGTCAACGACAGCCAGGCAGCATCATCGGCCGAGACGGCGGACCGCTTTTCCAGCACAGGTAGCACTTCTTCCCATGACAGTGAGGCCGGTGAACCCCTTCGACCCTGTGAGGCTGAGACGAGCAGTACCTGGCGGTTCGGGATCGGGTCTGCCAGGGCGATGTCGGCCACCCGGTCCGCATACTTGTAGGGGAAGTCGGAGGCGTCTGCGTCCAGTTCGGTTCCGGCACGCTGGAAGGCGACGGTCACCTCGTCGGCGATGGCGAAGATGAGGTCGCTCACCGATGGGAAGTACGTGTGGACCGTCTGGCGGGTGGTGCCAGCCGCGTCTGCTACCACTGCGAAAGTCAGATCAAAGACCGTGTGCTCCCGGAGCACCGCCCGGGCGCCTGCAAGTATGCGACCAACCGTCGCTTCGCGCTCGACTGAAGCGCGTTCACGACGAGCGGCCCCACGGCCGTCGCTGATGTCGAATCTCTCTGCTCTTGTCATTCCTCAAATTCCCGCCGCAGACAATGTCCAACCAGCAGGCTGACATTACACACGTCATCTGTCAGACGACAAATGGAATGCCGGAAGTTTCCGTCTGGTGGCAGGTTTCCCGTCCGCTCACCAACACATGGGATGTCGTCGTGACGGCGTCGGCTGGGGCTTCTTCGGCCGGCTGTCGACGGCGGTCAGTCGAGCGTGACGATCACGGCACAGTCCTCGACGGGTTTCCTTCCAAGGAGTCGTCCTAAAGCACCGGCCAACGAGATGACGACATACTGGATTCCGTACTTTCGCCGTATGGCGGTGCGAACTTCCCGGTAGGCGACACCGTCGACGACCTCGGCCGTGCCAGACACGGCGGTGGATCCGTCAGTGACGGTCCCACCCATGTTGCTGGCCTGAAGCTCGACGGCGGGGTCGTGGCGGAGCCTGCGGACCTTCCATGAACCCGACCCCGTCGTGAAGCCCACACGGCTGCCACCGAGTTCGACTACCCAGACAGGGACGTGTCTGGGATGACCGTCCGTGGTCCAGGTGGTGAGGCGTACGTATCTCTGGTCGGCGATCGACATGGGTCCTTTGGATCTTTCGATCTTGTGCTCTGTGGAGTCTGTCCGATCGCCTGATCCGAACTAAACATCTACTTACGGCTTGCGCCGCGAAGCCCGTAACTGTCAACAGAATCGGGACAGGAACACGAGCAGGGAGAAGATGTGGATCACAAGCCGACAACCGTGCTCGATCGACTTGGAGCCCTATGGGGCCTGCTCACAATCAGCGACGATGATTTCAATGCCTACATGCGGTCCTACGACGAGTTGTTCGTCGACTCGCCTGAAAACACCAAGGCAGACCATGACAACGGTGTTCCGCTAAAGGGATATCCGCAGGGCAGCAGTGACGAACTCCAGGAGTTGTACAAGGTCATACATCTACTCTGCACCCTCGGCTCGGTTGAAAAGATGTACATGCCACCTGAGATCGATCCGGAACAATCAGTGCTCCAGAATCAGATCCTGTTCGAGCGGATTGTTGCCGACGATCTCAATTTGGACCAAGGAGACAAAGTGCTCGACCTGGGGTGTGGCTGTGGCGCCATCGCCGAACACATCGCTGAACTCACCGGCGCGACGCCCTACGGCATCAACCTTGACGGATCTCAGATCGAGAAGTCCTGGAAGAACCCGAACCTCTCAAGCGCCAACTTCACCGTTGGCGACTTCAACAAACCACTCGAATTCGATGACGGCGCGTTTGACGCCGTCTATGCCATCCAGCCGATGACCTACGTCAGCGACCATGAGTTCACCTTCAAGGAAGTGTTTCGCGTCCTGAGACCAGGAGGAATGTTCGTCATCAATGACGTCGCGGCACTCGACGCCTACGACCGCGAAAACCAACATCAGAAGACTCTGATTCAGCACACCCGCGAACTGTGCGTGTTCGGAGGGTTCTGGTACCACGAATACTGGGAAGACTCGTACAGGAACGCCGGCTTCAATCTGATCTCCTCCCTAGGGCGGCCTGCGGTGGAGATGATAAAAAAAGAGGTAGCACTGTTCGACAAGTACGAGGTGGTCTTCAAGTTTCTCGCCAAGGTCCACCTGATTCCGAAGAAGACCAACGCATTGATGAACCGATTGAATGAAAACAGCCAGTCCTACATCCAAGCCGAGGAAGAGGAACTGTTGACGCTCAACTGGCACTGCGTTGGACAGAAGCCGGAGTGACTCGAGGCCGTTCTGGCAGGCCGCGTGCAGGTCGCGAGACGTCGGGAAACGACGCGAACTGTTGATAAATCAGAAAGGCAGACCAGAGGCGAGACGTGCGTAGGCCCCCAACATCGTTGGCCGTCGCCGTGATCTTGGCCGTTGCCTTCTCCTGCGGCTCTGACCCGTCCGAGTTGGTGCCCCGACCGGCCGCAAGCACCTCGACGACCGTCGCTCCTACGACTGCTCCTTCGACGACCGTTGCTTCTACGACTGCTCCTTCGACGACCGTTGCTTCTACGACTGCTCCTTCGACGACCGTTGCTCCTGCGACTGCTCCTTCGACGACCGTTGCGTCTGGTGCAACGACTGTTGTGCCCGCCGCTGAGATTCCTTCGACCACCCTTGTTGTATTAGAAGCTCCGGCCACCCCGATTGACCTTGAGGCCAACGAACTGCTCCGGGTTGTCTTGGCCGGAGACTCCATTACCGACCAGGTAGCGCCGTACCTCGAATGGATTCTGAGTGAGGCGGCCACCATCGAACATCGACACCTGTGGGGAACGGCGCTCTGCGATTGGTTTGCCGACATCCGAGGCGAAATGGGCCTGGAGTACCTCGAGTCGTGGCAGCCGCACCTCTATATCGTCGACCACGGCGGGAACGGCATCACGCCGTGCATGGCCGACGCTGCCGGCCTTCCGCTAACCGGTGAGGCTTACACGGCCAAGTATTTGGCCGACACCGAGTACGTACTGGAGTTGGCGTCGCGGACCGGGAGCCGTGTGCTCTTGGTGGACCAACCGGTTAGCCGTGGCGATTACCGATCGGGGACCGGCGAGATCTACCGTTCGATGCCCGCCAGACATCCTGGTGGGCTGGTCCGCTTCTTTTCCACCTGGCCGGCGCTGACCCCGGATGGCCAGTTCGTCCAGTCGGCCCCCTGCGAGGTTTTTGAGCCGGGATGTGTCGATGGTCGAGGCGAACTACGAGAGCCGCCGCCCAATGTCCACCTGGAGGCGCTCGGTGCATGGCGCTACGCAGTGGCCATTGTGGATGAGTTGGTTGCCGCGGGATGGGTGGATGCCGACTTGGTGGACGTCACTGACCGTGTGATGCCCTGAAACCGTTGCTTTAACGGTTTCGCCGTCGAACCAAGGGGCGTGGATGGCGAGGTTGCGTCGAGCAACCTGGTCCGGACCTACGCGGTGGCTCCGTTCTGAATGATGCGTGAAGTCGTCTTCGTCATTCTGGCTCTGGTCGTCATCGCCGAACTGATGGCGATCTACTAGGAGTCCCACTTCTTGTCGACGGATAACTGTCGAGCGACGACAGCTGAACCTATGGCCGCTACAGCGGCCATAAACATGGGGATCCGGTAGGAACCGGTCACTTCGAATAGATGGCCGGCCCCCACGGGCCCGACTAAACCAGCAGTTCCCCAGGCGGTGAAGACGCGGCCGTAGGCCCGGGAGTAACCGTCCTGACCGAATCTCTGGGCAACAGCGAGAGGGTAGATAGCTATTAGCGCTCCGTAGGTGAAAGCAATCCCGGCTACGGAGACCATCAGGACGACACCATGAGACACCACGGCAGCGATGACGAGCACAACGGCCGATCCGAGTGGCAGTAGGCGTAGCAGACGGTCCGTCGCCGTTCGGTCGGCGACAAGCGCGATCCATAGGCCTCCTGAAGCGCTTGCCAGTCCGGCGGCCACGACAGCGGCGCCACCTGGGCCACCAGCGTCGTCAACGATGGCAGCGGCATGTCCGAGTGCCATCAGACCGGCAAGCACAGCGAGCAGGTAGGCCGTCCAGAGAGGCGCGAGTATGCGCAGATTCGCACTCGAGAGGCGAGCGGGCGATCCATGTACCGGAGAGTCGTTGTTGGTGAGTAGGACAGAGGTGACGATCCCGGTCACAGCTATGGCAACGGCGAGCCAGCGAAGGCCACTGGTAGCGCCACTTGCAGCGACCTGCTTGTCGAGGACCAGCGCGGTGGATGCGCCACCGAGGGCGTAGGCCGCAGTGACAAGGCCGAGGGCGAATCCGCGACGGTCCGGGTTCGACTCAGAGGCCCGCTGGAGCGAGAAGGCGTAGCCGAGGCCGTTAAACGCACCGAAGACAACGCCGTACCCAAGGACAACGCCAGCCAGGGAGTTGGCTGACGCAGCAAGCAGCAGTCCGATGGCAGCCCCTCCTGAAGCGATCAGGACAACCAGAGGGCCTGGTACTAGCCGGAACAACAGGTGGCTGACTAATACAACGACGGTGAGGCTGGCCAGGGCTACGGAGTAGGGGGCACCCGCCTCGCCGCGTCCAACGCCGAGATCGGACTCGAAGGACTCGATGAACAGGCTGTACGCGTGGATGCTTCCGAGAACACCGCTCAGGAGCACGCATCCCACAAGCGAGCGGGTCGGCGGTCGCATTGCCCGCGACTTTACGCCGGGTGCCGGTGTCAAATGGCGCTGATGGTGACCTCGGCGCCCATGTGGCTACCGCACCGGCATCGTCATGGGCCATCTGGGGCCCGGCTGACGTCCGGCTAGACATCTGGTTGGGTTCAGTCCGCGGCATTTCACCTGTCACGCTGCCCCTACCATCGACGACCTATGGGATTTCCCTTCCGGGTAGCCGCTCCGACAGGCGGCATCGGCTTGCTGCTCGTCGTCGCAGTATCGGCCTGTGGCGGCGGCGGAGGAGGAGCGGCGCCGCCGGCCACGACAGTGGGTGAACTGTTCGCCGGTTCGGCAACCACCACGACGGTGGGGGGCCTCTCCGTGGCCGGATGGACTCACCGTGACCTGCCGGAGATGCGTACAGCACTGGATGCCTGTGTCGCCTCGGTCGACGTGCGGGGGGCTTCGACGGACGAGGAGGAGGGGCCCCGGACGGTGACCGTCGAATCGGGCGACAGTCTCGGCAAGATCGCGGCACGCTTCGATCGGACCGTGGACCAGTTCATGCGGGCCAACGGAATATCGGATCCGAATCGCCTTCAGGTCGGTCAGATCCTGGTTGTCCCGGCCCAGCGACTCGAGACCGAGCCCGAATACGACGGCCCAACGGTGCTTCTCGAGCCCGTCTACTGCGAGGTCGATACGGGCGTTCCAGCATTCGGTCCTGACGGCGCCCAGATCGGCGGCCCCGGCATAATCGAGGTCTTCGCGGACTGGAAACGCCTCGAGGGCCCCGACGAGGCACCCCGCGTGAACGGTCGGATTCGGGGACTCGTCCAGGCCTCGGTCGGGGGGTTCGCCGAGGACGTGGCCAACGAGGTGGAACGCCACGGCTTTGCCTGCCGTGACGGCTCCCATGGCCGGTGTGCCTGGCTCCAACATCGTCAGGAGGTGCTGTTGGCTACCGACGAACTCTTCAGCGTCCGAGACGTCGTACGACGCCTGATGCCGGGTGCATCGGCTGTCGAGGAGGAGATCCGCACCGAAACGTTCGACCTGGAAACCGGCCGTCCGATCACCGTGGCTGAGCTCTTCGACCCGATGACCGACTGGGTTGCAGCGGTGTCCGTCGAGGCCATCAGCCGATTGGCCCGGGAACCGTGGACCGACGAGCGCCGGGTCGTCGGCGCATCATCTGAGTCGGGCAACTTTGAGCGATTCAACCTCACCCACGGGGGGCTGGTGCTGTCCTTCGCTCCAGGCTCCATTGGTGGCCACGGCAGCAACACCGTGTCGATCACCATCCCATACCGGTCTCTGGACGGCTTCTGGGCTGAGGACGGCCCGGTTTCCCGCATCGAATAGCCGGAGGTCTACCGCCTAGTTTTCGGTCATGGGTATTGAAGAGACCAACCTCCTCGAGGCGATGCGAACCACGTTCTCGTGTCGGGACTTCACAGATGCTCCGGTCGCCGACGACCAGCTCCACCGGATCTTGGACGCGGCCCGCTTCGCTCCGTCAGGCGGCAACCGGCAGGGTTCGCACGTGGTCGTGGTCCGGGACCGCGCCCTGCGCCAACGGCTTGGCGAACTTTGCGGTCCGACCATGCGCCTCTATGCGGCACAGGGCGCCGCGGGCGAGACGCCGTTCAATGCCGTCGTCGAATCTGCGGTCGACCCCGAGGTGGTGATGGCAGGCGACGACTCGACCCCCACGGGCCCCCCGGGTCTGTTCGAACGCCTCGGCGAGGTGCCGGTGGTCCTCGTCGTCACCGTGGACCTGTCGGTCGTGGCGTCAATGGACAAGGACCTCGACCGGGTCGGCGTGGTCACTGGTGCATCGGTGTACCCATTGGTCTGGAACATCCTTCTAGCGGCCCGCACGGAAGGCCTGGCCGGCGTGGTTACCACCGCCGTGGTGCCCGCCGAGGATGAGGTGCGAAGCCTCCTGGGGCTGCCCGAACATCACGCGGTGGCAGCCATGGTGCCCCTCGGCGAACCCGTCAGGCAACTCACGAAACTCTCCAGACGGCCGGTGGAGAACTTCACGACCATCGACCGGTTCGACGGGCCACCGCTCACCGCCTGACCGGGCACCGGCGACAGGGCGACTGGCCGATGGGAACGATCTGATGGAACTGGGCATCACCATCCACCTAACCGACCGGTCAATGGATGTTCGTGATCTTGCCTTGGCGGCAGAGGAGCGGGGCTTCTCGTCGCTCTGGGTGCCTGAACACACCCACATTCCGACCAACCGGCTCACCTCGGCTCCGGACGGTGAATCCGAGTTGGCTGACGAGTACGCGCGGTCACCCGACCCCTGGATCTCCCTCGCGGCAGCGGCAGCCGTCACCGGGCGGATCCGGCTGGGTTCCGGCGTGTCGCTGGCCGCCCAGCATCACCCGATCAATCTCGCCAAGGCCGTGGCCAGCGTGGACTGCCTGTCGGCCGGCCGCACGGTGTGCGGTGTGGGCTTTGGATGGAACCGGGAGGAGATGGCCGACCACGGGGTCGACTTCGTCACCCGCCGGGCCCGGGTGCGTGAACACGTGGCCGCTATGCGAAGCCTGTGGGCTGACGAGGAAGCGGAGTTCCACGGCGAGTTCGTCGACTTCGACCCCTGCTGGTCGTGGCCGGTACCCGTCCAGCGGCCCGGGCCATCGGTCCTGATCGGCGGCGGGGGAGGACCCCGCCTGCTCGCCGAGGTGGCGGCCTGGGCCGACGGCTGGCTACCCATTGGAGGATCTGGTCTGCAGGCAGGAATGGAGGCGCTCCGGGTGATTTGCGACGAGGTGGGACGGGACGTGGCGGACCTGGCGGTCATCCCCATCGGCACCATTCCTGAATCAGGGAAGTTGGAGCACTACGCGTCGCTCGGTATCACCGAGACGGTGCTCCGTGTTCCGTCCGCCGGTCGCGACGAGGTCCTGCCGGTACTCGACGCCTACATGCGGTTCCTCAAGGTCTGACCGGTGGCTCGGCAGCACATGGAAGGGGACGCTCAGGGCGAACTGGCTGACTTCGGACTGGGGCCCTACGTACACGGGACGCCGAGCCGACGGTTTCCGGTCTACACCCGTGGAAACGCCGGCGAGGTCTATCCGCAGCCGGTCTTTCCGCTTACCTCTGCCATGGCCAAGGCGTTGGCCGGGGATTCGACGGGTGACTTTCTGCGATCCACCGGGATGCTCACCGACGCTGAGTGCGACGAGGATGCCGATGTCTTCATGGGTGTGTTCGGTGGTTACACGTACATCAATCTTTCAGTCACCCGGGTGGTGGCCATCCGGACGCCCGGAACATCCATCGACGATGCCGATGCACCGTTCCTGGGGGCAGAGGGACTGGCCCCCGAGCACGTAGCGGACCGTCGCGACCGGAACTGGAGCGCCACGGTGCGCGGCCTCCGGTACGGCTGGCGGGTGTTGGCCAACCCGGACCTCCCGGCGTTGGACGATGCGGCGGCCGAGATCGCCACCTGGAGGGCCGGCCTCACACCGATCGGCGAGGCCTCCGACGACGAGTTGTTCGACGAGACGGCGCAGATGCTCCCAATGATCAGCCGGATCTTCGCCCTCCACCTCTCGATCACCGGGGGCACTGGAATCGGTCTCGACGCCTTGCGACGGACAGCGGGTCGCCATGGCGAGGACCTGATGGTCCTGCTTGGCGGACTGGGCGACGTGGATTCGGCGGTTCCTTCCGATGCCCTCTGGGATCTCGGACGCCTGGTACGAGGTGATCCCCGTTTGACCGCCCACTTCGACGAGGGGCTCGATGGCCTCGAGACTCGGCTTCTCGGCGATGCCGCAGCGGTGGATTTCCTGGCGGCCTTTAACGGGTTTCTCGCTCGACACGGTGCCCGCGGCCCCAACGAGTGGGAGATGGGCTGTGACGTGTGGGGGACAAAGCCGGCGTTGCCGTTGGCCCTCATCGACCGCATACGCCATGCCGACAATGACCATTCTCCGGGTGTCCGGGGGGCTCGACGGGCGACGGACCGTGAAGATGCGGTGGCAGCGGCCCGGCGCCGTGTCCGCCGCCACGAGCGATGGCTGTTTGACCGGGGGCTGCGATGCACGGTGGTTCGCACCCGGGGCCGGGAGCGGTGCAAGACGATTCTGGTGGAGGCCATCCACGAGGGTCGACTCCGACTCCGGGAACTCGGCCGCCGCCTGGCCGAACGCCATCCCGGCGTGGCTCATGATGACCTGTTCTTCGTGACCCTTGACGAGGCCCCCGCCTACCGGGCCGAGCCCGAGGCGTTCGTCGATGTGGTGTCCGCACGACGGGCCATCCGAAATCAGCTGGAGGCGCTCGAACCGCCGTTTTCCTTCACCGGCCGACTCCCACCGACGGACACCTGGCGGCGACGTGCAGATGCGACGACCGTCGAGGTGCTGGCGCCGGGAACCATCCTCACCGGCACGGGCGGCTCACCCGGCGTGGCCCGAGGGCGGGCACGGGTGGTCACCGACCCGTCAGACCCCGGCGACCTAGGACCGGGTGACGTCCTGGTGGCACCGTTGACCGATCCGTCGTGGACACCGTTGTTCGTGCCCGTGGAGGCCGTGGTGGTCGACGTTGGCGGGCAGATGAGCCACGCGGTGATCGTGTCGCGTGAGCTGGGCCTGCCGTGCGTGGTGGCCGCCACCGGAGCGACCACCGCCATTCTCGACGGCACATTGATCGAGGTCGACGGTGCCGCCGGGACGATTCGGATTCTGGGCGACGACTAAGTCAGCCGTGGGCGGAGCGGAACCCGTCCATGAAGTCGACGAGCATCCGGACACTGTCCACCGGGAGGGCGTTGTAGACGCTGGCCCGGATACCACCCACGCTGCGGTGGCCCTTGAGGTTCACCATGCCGGCGTCGGCGGCCTCGGCCACAAACCGCTCCTCCAGGTCCTCGTCGGGCAGGCGGAACACGATGTTCATCTGTGATCGGCTGGCCTCGTCGACCGGGCAGGCGTACCACCCGTCGCTCCCGTCGATGGCTCCGTAGAGGATTGAAGCTCGCTCTGCGGCCCGCTGCTCGAAGGTGGCCAGACCGCCCTCGGTCTGCATCCAGCGAAGCACCTTGCCCATGACGTAGATGGCGAACATGGGGGGCGTGTTGGCCATTGAGTCGTTGGAGTCATGGGTGGCGTAGTCGAGGTAGGAGCTCAGGTCGCGGCCGTGGCTCGACAGCCGATCCTTCCGGACGATCACGACAGCCAGACCGGCGGGCCCGAGGTTCTTCTGGGCGCCGCCGTACACGAGGTCGTGGACGTCCCAGTCGATGGGGCGGCTCAGGAAGTCCGAGCTCATGTCGGTCACCAGCGGTACGTTCGCCGACGGCAACTCGGGGAATCGGATGCCGCCGATGGTCTCGTTGCTGGTTAGGTGGAGGTAACGGCTGCCGTCACTTACCTCGATCTCGTCTGTGCCCGGCATGCGGTCGAAAGCGCCCTCGGCGTCGGTCCACGCTTCGTACACAGGAGCGACCTTGCGGGCGTCGCCGAGGGCCTTCTTGCCCCAGGTGCCGGAGTTCACGTAGCCGGCCGTCTCGCCGTCGGCCAGCAGGTTCATCGGAACCTGGGCGAACTGCAACGAGGCGCCGCCCTGCAGGAACAGGATGGAGAACTCGTCGGGCACCGAAGCCAACGAACGGAAGTCGGCCAGGGCGTTCATGTGGACGGCGTCGTAGGCCGGGGCGCGATGGCTGGCTTCGATGATCGACATGCCGGTGCCGTCGAAGTCGAGGAGTTCGTCACGCACCTCTTCGAGGACCGACACCGGAAGGGTGCACGGGCCCGCGCAGAAGTTGTGGACACGGGTGGACGTGGTCATCGGGGTTCTCCCTTGGTCGAGCCCGGGCCGGCCGTAGCGGACACGAGGTCGTCGGTAGATGTCTCCGTGAGGGGACAGGGCCTGAATGGACTAGCCCATCCTACTTGAGTGGTTTCGGCGGGGGGAGAGGGGTCGGCCCCGGGCCGCTCGTTGGCGTGACCCGGTCGACCGGTGATCTGGGTCAAAGGGTGGTAGGTATCAGCCGGTGATGAACGTGAGGCGACGCAGGACGGGTTCGACCACCGCGGCGGTCCGGGCGGCCGAGTCGGCCAGCATGTCGGGATCGGCCAGATCGGGTTCGTTGATTCCGATGGGCACCACCTCGTGGGTGGTTTCCCGATCAACCCACGTCGGGACATAGCCCAGGTCGGTGATTTGGGCGCCATCAGCCGTCTCGGTGACCTGGAACCAGGCGATGAGGCCGTCTTGGGTTTCGGGTGGGCAAGAACTGCAAGGGTTGGTCTCGTCGCCGGGCTGGTTGGTGAGCAGATTGCCCAGTCCGAACGCCACAGCGTCGCCACCACGTCGGACTACCGGCTGGACGACGTGGGCGTGGTGCCCGAGCACCAGGTCGACCTCGGGGGCGGCTAGCAGACGTTCAGCTGCCGAGCGTTGTCGGTCCGTGGGGTCGGCCCGGTACTCCTCGCCCCAGTGCACGCTGACGACCACGAAGTCGGCACCGCCGGATCGGGCCGCCGCCGCCTCGTCGATCACCCGGTCCACGTCGAGGTGGGGGACCATCCATGGTGGGTCCACGGGAAGGTCCCGGCCGTTGATGAGGTCGGTGACCGAGAGGTGGGCCACCCGGAGGCCGCCGGGATTGAACCAGGCTGGCCCGTTGGCGTCCTCTGTGTCGGCCATGCCGGCGGTGGCCAGTCCGACCCGCCGTAGGTGGTGAAGAGTGGCCGTCACGCTGGATGGACCCGAATCCAGAGCGTGGTTCGACGCGAGTGAGCAGCCGTCATAGCCGGCGTCGGCAATGGCGTCGGCCAGCGATGACGGCACCCGGAACGTGCCTCGGAAGCTGAGGTCCTGGTCGTCCATCGACAACGGGCTCTCGAGATGACAGAGGGCCAGGTCTGCACCACTGATGATCGGGCGAATCCGTGCGAACAGGGGAGTGAAGTCCCATGCGTTCTCTCTGGCGGCCCGTTCAGCTACTGCACCGTGGCTGATGATGTCCCCGGTTGCCACCAGCGTGAACGACAGCGGCGTCGGGGCGGTACTCGTCGGTTCGACCTCATCGGTGCCGTTGGTTGAGGTCACGGCGCTTGACCCGGCAGCAGGAACCGTGCTGTTGACCGGTGTTTCAACCGGGGCCTCGATCAGGGCCGACGGTTCCGGGTCGCCGCTGTCCACGAGGTCAGCCACGAGGAGTATTAGGAGGGCCACCATGGTGACGACCTGGAGCCGCCAGGCCAGTCGCCGTTCGGAACGGAACAGAGGGTGGACGGGTTCGCTCACCCGGCGTCGACCTGGCTCACGAGAGGCACGCCGGGACGCGCTGACCGGTTGGTGGTACCGGCCTCCCGAACAACCTGTCCGTTGACCACCACGTGGTGGACACCGACCGACTCCAGCCACGTCTTCTCAATGGTTGCACGGTCGGAAATGGTGGCCGGGTCAAAGACGGTCACGTCGGCTGCCGCTCCGGCCGAGAGGCGGCCCCGTTGGGCC
This sequence comes from Acidimicrobiales bacterium, assembly GCA_030747595.1. Classification (NCBI taxonomy): domain Bacteria; kingdom Bacillati; phylum Actinomycetota; class Acidimicrobiia; order Acidimicrobiales; species Acidimicrobiales bacterium. The sequence continues at coordinate 23,671 of JASLKK010000004.1, forward strand.
ATGGCCGGGCTGGAACCCTCCAGCAGTCGGGCCGGGAGGATGGTCATCTTGGCCAATGCCTCAGGCAGCGTCAGTACGCCCTGGTCGCGCACGTAGTGGCCCAGCACCCGACTGAAACAGCCCGATGCCCGGGGATGGTTGTTGTGGGGCCTTTCGAGGATGGCGTCGGACCCCACCATGATCCAGGGGGTGGTGAGCGGCAGTTCGATGTCGTCGTCGGACATGGCGAACGCCGCGGTGAGAAGGTTGTCCTTCCGAGCTGCTTGCCAGCCAGCCTCGTCAAGGCGCGTGGACGTGGCCGCGATCTGGAGGTCGGCCACCGTGATGCCGTACTTCTCCCGGAAGTTGTCGAACCGGGCGCTGTTCGCGTAGGTGGCCCAGAAGGTGTAGGGGTAGGAGCAGGCTGTCAGGGCCAGCCCGTCGGCCCGCGCGGCTTCTATCTGGGCTATCGCCTCGGCCATCCGCCCGGTGCCGCCGGTCGAGTTGACGTGCTCGATGTGGACGGCACAGCCCGTTCGCCGTGCCACGGTGACCGCCTCGGCAATGGCCTCCTCCTGGGTTCCCGGTTCCAGGTTCTCCGAGTACCGGAGGTGCAGGCAGAGGGGTACGCCGTGGGAGGCGGCGAGGTCGCCGTGACGGAGCATCTCGTCGAGGGTGACGCCGGGGACGTATTCCGGTTGTTCGTGGATGCCCAGTGCGCCCCCTCGTAGGTCAGCGTCGGCTCGTCGGATCAACTCGTCGAGATGGCGATCGGTGGCGTAGTCGATGCCCGCACCGATGGCTGCCCGGTGGCTGTACTGGTCGGTGGCGCCGCCGTAGTTGACCGGCGGCCGGTGGGTAGACGAGCGCGACAGGAATGCGTCCATTGGGTCATTGATGCCGTGCATGCAGAGGTTGGAGGTGACCCCGTCGGCGATCTTGTTCCATTCTCCGTAACCGTTCACGGGGTAGGAAAGGATGTCGATGAAGCCGGGAGCGACCACCAGTCCCGTGGCGTTCAGGGTTGAACGGCCAACCAGCGGTGTGGTGGCCACGGTCATCACGGTGTCGCCGTCGATGCCCACGTGGGCCACAGCGTCGAACCCGGTCTCCGGGTCGATGACCCGCCCGCCGGCAACCACCAGGTCGTAGCGGTGGGTATCGACCGTGGTGGTGGTCTCATCAGCCCCAACGGTCGACGATGTCGGTGGTTCCGGGGGCCGGCTGGTGGATGAGCGAGGAACCGCCGGAATGGTGGTCGGGCCAACGGCGGTTGCCCCACCATCTGGTCTGCCCGGAAGCCGCCGACCAAGCGCAAGGAGGGCGCCGCCGAAACCGATGCCGAGGACGACTCGCCGTCTGCCCACTGCTTGGGGCCGCAAGTCGGAATCCGGGTACGGGTCGGGGTGCGGGTCGTCGGCAGCCTCGTCCACGGAGCCAGACGCTAGTGGTGGGCCGCCCCGGACCGGGTCCAGGCGGTGGCTACCGTGGCCGTGTGGTCGACGGGACGCTACGACGCGTCGGGCTCCTGCTGGGGACCGGCCTGCTGGTGGTGACCCTGACCGTGGTGGCCGGGCTGGAACGAGGCGGGTCCGACCACTGGGTGACCGGTCGACCATTGGCTGTCGTCAGTGCTCGACTGGTCGTCGAACCCGCCCCGGCACGCAACCTCGATCCCTACCGTGGAACCGGTACGTGGGCCGACGCCTACGACTTCGATCCGGCCTATGCACCGGGGAAGTTGACGGTGGTGCCGACCGATCTGGCTCTCATGGCCGAGACCGGTGTCCGCACCCTGTTTATCCAGGCGTCGAGGTCGGACCGTCGTGCCGTGGGCCTCGTCGCCGACCCGTGGCTACTGGCCGGCTTCCTCCTGGCCGGCGATGCCGCCGACGTGGCGGTCGTTGCCTGGTACCTACCCAAGTGGACTGCTGACGACGAGGACCTTGAGCGCCTCCTGGCTCTGGACCGCTTCACCGTGCTGGGACGGCGGTTCGCAGGGATCGCGGTGGACATCGAGTGGAACCGAGACGACCTGGGGGCCATTGAACGGTCGGATCGGCTGGTCGACCTGTCGGATCGGCTGCGACGAACGGTGGGCGACGATCCGCTGGGGGCGATCGTCATGCCACCGGTCATCACCGACGAGATCAATCTGGCGTACTGGCCCGGCTTTCCGTGGGTCGAACTGGCCGGCCGCTACGACGTCTGGCTGCCCATGGGCTACTGGTCGTTCCGGACCGAGGAGCATGCAGACCCGGCATTCTACACGACGGACAACATTCGTCGGCTGCGAGCTGACCTGGGCGACCCGGGCGCCGTCGTGCACGCCATTGGCGGTATCGGGGCGGCCGACGGGACGGCGGTGGTGGACCCCGGTGAACCGTTGACGTCGATCGACGACCTCGAACCTTTTGTGGCTGCATTGGTTGGCGAGGGGGCGATCGGCGGTTCGATCTACGACTGGGCATCCATGGGTGTCGACGCCCGGGTCCGGTTCGGCCAACTCATGGGCGACCCGTTTTCGGCAGATTTAGCGGCCTGGGCGGGCTGAGGCCGAGAAGTCAACGTTGTGCCCACGGGCGGACGATTCCCTGTGGTGGTCGACCGCAATTGGTCCGCGCGCGCGGGTCGCGTACCATGGACGGTCCAGATCGGCCCGAGGGTGGATGGGGCTGAGTGATGGGGAGGCGACACCTGATGACTGAACGGCGCGGCGCGACCGAGAGTCCGTCCACGACGACGACTTCGACGACCAGCTTCGGCGTGGGACGTCGCGAGAACCATGACGCCTCGGCGTTCTACGCCCGCTTCACCCCGCCGACCGTGTCCGACGACGACGTGGTGGTCCGGGCACCCGACTTGGGCGACGGATGTCTAAATGGCGACGCCCGCGATATGCACCAGATTCCGGATGCATCGGTCGCCCTGGTGGTCACCTCCCCGCCCTACTTCGTGGGCAAGGACTACGAGGTGGAGATGGAACGTGACGGCGTGCCGTCCTCCTACCTGGAGTACCTGGGGATGCTGCGTGACGTGTTCGCCGAGTGCGTGCGGGTGCTCGAGCCGGGCGGCCGGATCGCCGTCAACGTGGCCAACCTGGGTCGCAAGCCGTACCGGAGCCTGTCGGCCGACGTCATCGGGATCCTGCAGGACGAACTGGGGCTGCTGCTCCGGGGCGAGGTGGTGTGGCAGAAGGCCGAGGGGGCGACCGGCTCGGTGGCCTGGGGTTCGTTCCGGCGGGCCGCCAACCCGGTGCTGCGTGACATGACCGAACGGGTGGTCATCGCCAGCAAGGGTCGGTTCGACCGCGCCGTGCCGACTGCCCGCAGGACCCGTGACGGCCTCCCGTCGGAGAGCACCATCACCACCGACGAGTTCATGGAAGCCACCCTTGACGTGTGGCGGATCGACGCCGAACAAGCCACTCGGGTGGGCCATCCGGCGCCCTTTCCCGTCGAGCTGCCACGACGACTCATCGACCTTTACACCTACCGGGACGACCTGGTGCTGGACCCCTTCCTCGGGTCGGGCAGCACGCTGGTGGCGGCCGCCCGCTCCGGTCGTCGCGGCGTGGGCTTTGACCTGGATCCCGAGTACGTGACGTTGGCCAAGCAACGCCTAGCCGACGAGCAACGTCGCCTCGCCGAAGAGCCGGTCGCAGCGTGGCGTCGGGCCGACCTGTCCAGTGCTACGGCCGCCCAGGAGGGGTTGTTCGCAGAGGTGGGGGCGCTCGGGCCCGATCAGGCGCTCGACCGGGCTACGGCATCGGGCAAGAAGGTGGCTGACATTGCCGAGGCCGCACTCCTCGAGGCCGGTTTCGAGGTCGTCAAGGCTCCGGCGGTCCGCCGCGACCTAGGTCTGCAGTTCCCGTTCTTGGTGACCGATGGACATTTGGGTCGTCAGTGGTACGTCGACGTGGCAGGAGCGTTCACCAACGCCCGGGCGGGAATGCGGCGCGCCGACGTGTTGTGGCGGACTCTCGGGCGGGCCCACGTCCTGTCCAGCGGGCATGCCGCCGACGGCCCGCACGGCCGGCCTCGACTGCTGGTGTTGACCCCTCGTCTCCCGCGTTCGGGAACCGAGGGCGATCGTGCCCTTCGGGCCGCTGGAGGCCACGGGGTGTTCGACGTGTTGGAACTGTTTGATGGGCCGGCTACCGAGCGGCTCCGCCACTACGCCGAGACGTCCCCCGATCGTCCGCTGCCGGGATTCTGGGGGGAGGACGAGGTGGAGGCCCGCTTCACCTGATCAGCCGTCGGGTTCGTCAGACACCGGTTCGAAGACCACCTCGAACAGCACCGGCCACCGTTTCCCCGTCAACAGGAACCTGCCGGTTTCGGGGTCGTGGGCGATCCCGTTGAGTACGTCTTCGTCGCCCAGTGTGGATCGGTCGGCCAACAGGCCTGATGCGTCGACCACCGCGGTGACCGCCCCGGTCGACGGGTCGATGGCCACGATGGTGTCGGTCAGCCAAACATTGGCCCACACGGTGCCGTCCACGCACTCCAACTCGTTGAGGCGTTCCACCGGTCGGCCGTCGAGCCGCACAGCAATGTCCCCACTGCGGGCGAGGTCGAGGTTCCGAAACGTGAGGTGATCCGAGCCGTCGGACATGACCAGCGAGTGGGCTGCTCCATCCGGGCCGGTCTCGCCGAGGCCGCAGAGCCCCCAGCCCTGACCGCCATAGGTCAGGACGTCCACCTTGCTGAGAGTCGCCAGATCCCAGACCACGGCCCGACCGGCCTTCCAGGTCAACTGGATGGCCCGATCGTCGCCGATCGACGTGAGGCCCTCGCCGAACCACGTGGCGTCGAGGAGCGTAGACCGCAGCACCCGTCCGGTAGCCCGGTCGACCTCACGGATCCCCGATTCCCCATAGCGGCCGGTGGTCTCCAGGAGTCGACCGTCGACCAGTTCGAGCCCCTGGGTGAAAGCCGTCGGGTCATGTGGGTGGGTGGCCACTACCCGGGGAACAAGGCGAAGAACCGGATCGACGATCGGATCGCCGGCCGATGACGGCTCGGCTACTTCCCCGGGGCCCGGCGAACCGCAGGCGACCAGGGCCATGCCCATGGCCGGGATCAGGAGCACCCGCAACAGGGCCCATGCGGCGCACCTGATCGGGTGGTGTCGGTTCACGGCTCCCCATCCTCGTCTCGTCGGTCCGAAGGCGGTCCGGCCAGACTGCGATCCATGACCGGACGGTGTGATCGTAGGACCCGCTGATGGGCTCCATCGGCGGGGATCGGGTCTCCGGGGATCTCGGCGCCGGCGACCCGCTGGCCGGGCGCATCGAACGCGACGGGATCGGCACCTCGTGGCTGGACTGGGGTGGGGACGGCCCAGCGGTCGTTCTCCTCCATCCCAACGGGTTCTGTGCCGGCGTGTACGACCCGTTGGCCCGCCGGCTGGCATTCCGACACCGGGTGGTGGGGATCGACCTCCGGGGCCACGGAGCCAGCGACGACGTCGTCGAGTCGGCCCTCCTAGGAAACGACGCCATGGCGCTCGACGTGCTGGCCGTGGCCGACCACCTGGGCCTGGACCGATTTGCCCTCGTCGGGGTCTCCTTTGGCGGAGGCGTTGGCATCGAGGTGGCGGCCGTGGCACCCGAGCGGGTGGCCGCTCTCGTTCTCTGCGAGGCCATCGCCATCGAGGCGGAGGCCCGAGAACAGCAGCACTTCGGCTATCGGAACGGTCCTGACGGAGGGGACCACCCACTGGCCGTGGGGGCCCGTCGTCGGCGTGACGTCTGGGACGACCGGGAAGCCGTGCTGGTCTCCTACGGTTCTCGTCCCCCGATGGACCAACTGGCTCCTGAGGCGCTGGCCGGGTACGTGCGTTGGGGCTTCCGGGACCGCTCCGACGGCTGTGTCGAGCTGGCCTGTCGCCCAGAGACCGAGGCCCAGATCTTCGGTTCGACGGACCGCCACGGCCCCGTGCAGGCATTCGACGCGCTGCGATGGGTGGCCGCCGACGGGCGGGTGCCCACAGCCGTCATGGCCGGCAGTCATACGGACCTCGACCCGGAATGGTTCCGGGCACAGGCCGCGGCGCTGGGTGTCCACCTGCAACTGATCGACGGTGGGCACTTCTGCCTTTTTGAGGACACCGCCCGGGCCGAGCAGCTCGTGGGTGCCGCCCTCGCTGGTATGGGACATGGACGGCCAGTGGTGGCCGGACGCGAGCATGAGGAGATGAAATGAGCGGGCAGCGGAGCATGCATCCTGTTGACGTGGCCAACCGGGTCATCGACTCGGGGATGGCGGAGTCGCCCCACAACCGGGTGACCCATGAACTCTCGGTGATCGAGGACGACGTGGCGGTCATCGAATCGTTCTCTCACTGCTGGGTGGTGGACGCAGGAGAGGGGCTGGTGTGCTGGGACGCCAGCGGCGTGCAGTCCGGGCCGACGGTGGTCGCCGCATTACGACAGTGGACGGATCGACCGGTGCAGAGCCTCGTCTACACCCACGGACACGTCGACCACGTGGGTGGTAGCGGGGCCTTCGTGGCCGACGCACAGGGCCGAGGCGACCCCCGCCCCCGCTTTCTGGCCCATGAAGCGGTGCCGGCCCGTTTCGAGCGGTACCGGGCCACCAACGGCTGGAACCTGGCCATCAACCGTCGCCAGTTCGGGGGAATCAGGAACCCTGCCAATCTGGGCATCGGTGGTGATGGTCCGCGTTTCCTGACCGACGATGTGGCCGAACCTGACGAGACCTTCCGTGACCACATGTCGTTCACCGTCGGTGACCGCACCTTCGAGTTGCGCCATGCCCGCGGTGAAACCGACGATCATGCCTGGGGCTGGGATGCCGAACGTCGCACTGCCTGGACGGGGGACTTCACGTCGTGGGTGTTCCCCAACGCCGGAAACCCCCAGAAGGTCCAGCGATACCCCATCGAATGGGCGGCCGCCATGCGCGACATGCTGGCCGTCGGAGTGGAGCGGGTATATCCGGCCCACGGGTTGCCCATCGTCGGTCGCGAACGCGTCGAGATCGTGCTGGGTGACATCGCTGAAGCACTCGAGCACCTGGCGGGCCGGACGCTGGACCTGATGAACGAGGGTGCATCCATCGACGAGATCATCCACACGGTGCGGGTACCGGAGCATCTGGCTGATCGACCGTGGCTGGCTCCGCAGTACGACGAACCGGAGTTCGTGGTGCGAAACGTGTATCGGCAGTTCGGCGGTTGGTGGGATGGCAACGCGGCCAACCTGAAGCCGGCGCCGGAGGCCGCGGTGGCTGCCGAGGTGGTCGGCCTGGCCGGCTCGGTAGAGGCACTGGTGGACAGGGCGAAGGCTCTGGTCGAGGCTGGAGACGTCCGTTTGGCCTGTCATCTGGTGGAGATGGCCGTGGCGGCCGAACCGGAACACGAGGGGGCACAGCGGGCCCGGGCCGACGTCTACTGGCACCGGCGGGCCGCCGAACGGTCACTCATGTCCAAGGGCGTGTACGCGGCGGCGGCCCGTGAGTCCGAAGACGCCCTCGGTGAGGACGTGGCCGGGGATTCGATCGCGACGTCGATTCGGGGTTCCCTGGGTTGAGTTTCGACTCAGGCCTCGGCTGTGGTCGCTGTCTGGTCCCGGGTGGGATCAATCGAGGTGGAGAGCGCCGCGTCTCGGCAGCAGCGACTGGCTGTTGTCGGTGTGCAGCAGGCTGGCGGTAGCCAGCCCGGGTGCCGGGTCCAGTGCGCCGAGCGCAGACGCCAGGTGGGCCGCCGCACCGATGCCCACCGACCCCTCGAGTAGCGAGGTCACCACGACGGTCAGGCCGGCTTCGGAGGCGGTCCGGGCCGCGGCGGCGGTCACCAACGGTCCACCCATGGCGGACGGCTTGAGCACCACGACGTCGGCGCTGACCAGACTGATGGCCCGGTCGAGATCCTCCTGGGTGGTGATGGACTCATCCACGGCCAACGGGATCGGCGACGTGGCCCGGACGGCTGCCAGGGCGTCGAGACCGGACACCGGTTCCTCCACGAACTCGATCTCTAGGTCGGCGAGGCGTTCCAGGTGACGGGGGGCCTCGTCGATCGTCCAACCACCGTTGGCGTCGATCCGTAGACGGGCGTCACCAATGGCGTCCCGGACGGCTTTCAAGCGGGCCAGGTCGGCCTCGAACAGACCGGCAGCGACCTTCACCTTGACCGTTCGGTGTCCGAGGGCGACGGCGGAAGCGGCGGCTGCTGCTGCCTCGTCTGGAGTGGCGCCAACCACCAGTTTCGAAACGGGCACGACGCCGGGACTCCCGGGAGCCAGCAGGTCATGGAGGGGCCGCTCGGCGGCTTTCGCGGCGAGATCCAGCAGGGCTCCGTCGATGGCGGCCCGAGCGGTTGGACTCCCCGTGGGTTCGGCGCCGTCGTCGGCCCAGCGCCGGAGCGCCCGTTCCGCCCCGTCGACGGTCTCGGGGGTGAAGGCCGTCAGCGGGGCGGCTTCACCGCGGCCGGTACGTCCCTCGGCGTCGACCAGCGTCAGCACCACGACGTTGCGCTGACTGATGGTGCCGTGGGCGGTCACCATGGGGGAGCGGTAGGCCAACGCCACCCGGTCGACCCCGATCTCCCTGACGTCCGGAGGTTCGAGGTCGGTGAAATCCGTGATCATTGCCCGTCGACCTCGTCGAGCATCTCCCGTATGGCAGCCACCACGTGGTCGGGGTGCTCGAGGTGGGCTGCGTGCCCGGCCTCGGGGACCACCTCAATGGCTGACCGCACCAACCCGGCGGCCATACGCATGGCGATGGCTCTGAACTTTGGGTCCTCGTCGCCTACCAGCAGGAGGACTGGCACATCGATGCCCGCCAGGTGGTGCCAGTACGACGGCTGGGCGCCCGTGCCGGAGCCTCGGAGGCTGGCGGCTAGTCCGTCTGGATCGTTGGTCAGTCGCTGGGCCCGGGCGTCGGCCAGCGAGTCGGTGCCGAGACGTTTCTGGCTGGCGAACAGCGGGCTAGCCATCCACCGGTCGACGAAGGCGGGAAGGCCCTGTTCCAGAAGGTCGTCGGCCAGTTCGTCGTCGGCTCGTCGACGTGCCGCCCGTTCTACGGGATCCGACAATCCTGGGGACGCCCCGATCAGAGAGAGGGAGGTCACCTGTTCGGGGTGTCGGATCGCCAGGCCGAGGGCCACCCGTCCACCCATGGAGTAGCCGACCAGGTGGGTCGGTCCAAGGTTGTGCTGGTCGATCACCTGGGCCACGGCGTCGACGGTGTGTTCGAACCCGTAGGTCTGGGCGTCGTCGGTGGAGCGGACGGTAGTGCTACGGCCATGGCCCGGTAGATCGACCACCGCCACCGACCGGGTGTCAGACAGCGGTCGGGCCAGGGGCCACATGGTGATTGTCGAACCGGTGAAACCGTGGAGGACCAGGATCGGGCGGCCTTCGGCATCTCCGTCGGAAGGTCCCTCGAATTCGACGTGGAGTCCCAGCTCGTCGGTCATCCAATCGCCTCTGGGCCTCGGAGCGCACGGTCGGCTACCCGGGCGGCTTCGCGGTGGAGTTCGACGTTGGTGGTGGCATCGGTTCGAACGTGGACGAGGTGCAGGCCCGGTGCGCCCACCGACCGGATTAGTGCGTCCTCCAGCGTCGGTCGATCCGCCGGTTGGTGGAGGGTGGCGCCAGCTAGACGGGCCGCGTGGCTGAGGTCCAGTCCATGGGGCGTGTGGAAGAGGCGCTGGTGGTCGACGTGCTCCCGTTCGACGATGGGAAGGAAGGAGAAGATTCCGCCTCCGTTGTTGTCGACGATGACCACCGTCAGGTCGACACCTAGGCGTCGGGTTGCAGTGAGTCCACCAAGGTCGTGGAGCACGGTGAGGTCGCCGGCCAACAGCACCGTCGGGGTGCTCGAGCCGGCTGCCAGGCCGATGGCCGTGGAGACCTGTCCGTCGATGCCGTTGGCGCCCCGGTTGCCGCGGACCGACCACTCCCGCTGATCGACGGGCAGGAAGGCGTCGAGGTCGCGTAGCGGCATGGAGTTGCCCACCACCAGTGTGACCGCGTCGGGCAGGGCGTCGTCAAGGGCGGCCACCACGCCGGGCTCGTCGAACGGAGCATCGGCCACGAGAGTTGCCACGGCGGACGCGGCGGTCGCCTCGGCATTCAGCCAGGTGCCCATCCAGGTGTCTGGCTGGATCTCGGTCCGGTCGTCATCGGTGAAATGTCTGAGGAGGTGCCCGGCTAGACGACCCGGCTCGGCTTCCACCCGGTCGGTGATCCGGCGCGCAGCATCCGGGAAGCGCCCGAGGTGGTCGACGGCGACAATGCGGTCGGCTCCCACCCGGTCCAGCCACAGGCGGTAGCCCTTGCTGGTCGGCATAGCCCCCAGTTGGACGACCACGTCGGGGCGGTGGTCGTCGGCCCACGAGGAGCGTAGGAGGTGGTCGCCGGTGGCCAGCACAGGGGCGTTGGCGACGTGGCCGCCGCGGCGGACACCGGACACAGGGTCAGCGAGGATCGGCCATCCCGTCCGGCGGGCCAGCTTGGCCAGGGCGACGAGGCCGGCGGGCGAGAGGTCCATGGGGCCGGCCACGATGAGGCCCCGCTCGGGGCGGTCGTTGCCGGCCACCAACTCGTCAAGGCAGCCTGCCTCGATGGGCACCCGGTCGGGAGGGAGGGGAAGCAACCCAACAGAGGTCAGGCCAGTCTGTGAAGGATCGCCCGAGGGGGGCTCCAGCGGTTCGCGTAGCGGCACGTTGAGGTGCACCGGGCCAGGGGCCGGCCGGGTTGCTCGCACCACGGCCTGATGTGCCACTGATGCCGCCTCGCCGGCCGGTTCGCTTCCGGCCACCGCGGTGGTCGTTGCCCAACGCACGTGGGTCCCGTAGATACCGTCCTGGTCAATGGTCTGGGGAGCGCCGACGCCCTGCAGCTCGGCCGGTCGGTCGCTGGTTAGGACAATGAGCGGCACCCCGGAATGAAAGGCTTCGATGACTGCCGGCAGGTAGTTGGCTGCTGCGGTTCCCGAGGTGCACAGCAGGGCTACCGGACGGTCGGTGGCCCGGGCCAAGCCCAGGGCGAAGAAGCCACCGGAGCGTTCGTCAAGGTGCATCGACATCTCGAGCCCGGGGGTGCGGTCGGCGGCCACCGTCATCGGTGTGGACCGTGATCCTGGCGATGCGGCGACGTGGTTCACCCCGCATTCGACCAACTGGGCGAACAGGGCGCGGCACCAGGCCTGGACTGCGACCGGGTCGGCGGCCGGGAGGAGGGTCATGGCGTGGCCCCCATCGCCCCGGGTTCAGCGCTGACGGATGGCGGAGTAGCCAGCACGAGTCCAAGGAGGGTTCGCAACTTCACGTCGGTTTCGGCTAGCTCGCGGTCGGGATCCGAGCCGGCCACCACGCCGGCGCCCGCGTACAACGTGGTCCCCTGATCGTGGATGAGGCCGGTCCGCAGGGCCACCCGGAACTCGCCGTCACCCGATGCATCCATCCAGCCCACCGGGCTGGCGAACCATCCCCGTTCCATGCCCTCGTGGGCGGCCCGGAGGTGGGCGGCTTGGCCGCCGGGATGGCCGGCCACCGCCGGTGTGGGGTGGAGGGCGCCCACCAGGTCCAGCAGTCCTACGCCGGCGGGAAGTTCAGCGTCGATCGGCGTATGGAGGTGCTGAATGCCGTGCAGTCGGAGCAGAGTCGGATTCCGTGGGTGGCGGTCGGCCACGCCGAGGCCGTCCAACGCCCGGTCGACGGCCTCGACGACTACGTCGTGTTCGGCGCGTTCCTTAGGGCTGGTCAGCAGGCCCTGGCCGAGGGCGGCGTCGATCGCCGGGTCAGCATCTCGTGGCGCAGACCCGGCGAGCGCCGCGGTGTGGAGGTGTCCGACGTGCACGGCGGCCAAACGTTCTGGGGTGGCCCCGATGAAGATCGTGTCGGCTCCAGCTGGTCGTACAGCCAGCGTGGCGCACGCCGGATAGGTGTCACGCAGGCCGGCCAGCAGCGGTGAGGTTTCGGGCCGGTGGTCGACGTGGATGGATCGACATGGCACGGCCTTGGCGAGGTCACCACGGTCGATGGCGGCTAGCGCCAGACGAACCAGTTGGCGGTAGTGCTCGCGGGCTTCCGGGCCGGCGTGTTTCGCTGGGTCCACCAGTTCTGCCGGTGTGGGAATCGGGGCGTCGAGCAGCGGGGTGGGCCGGTCGTGGTTGTCGATACGGGTCACCCAGGTGCGGTCGGCGCGACGTACCACCTGGACAGCGGGTAGGACCAGCCGGCCGGCTCCAAACGCCTTCCAGGGGCTGGGTTCTCTGAAAGGAACGGCTGCTTCAGGAAGGTGCTCGTCAAATGCGAAGCCACCGGCGATCCTTGGAGGTGGGGCGCCGTCTGGGGCCCGCAGGTGGACGGATTTCCAGAGTCGAGCGGCAGCCTCGGCGGCATCTAGAAACCGGGAGTCACCGTCCAGTTCGAGCACGGCTGCCGAACCGAGGCCGACCCACGAGGTGTCGTCGTCAGGGACCTCCCAGAACCACGCCTCGTCGTCGCTTGGAGCCACGGTCAGCCAGGCCAGCGGGTCGGTGGCCGGTCCGGTGTGGACCTCGACGGTGGTGGCCCGTATCGGCCCTGCAAAGGGCGTCGGGTTGGCGGTCAACGCCATCGGACGTCCACCTCCAGCCGGTCGGCATCGGCAGCCAGGAGGGCGTCGGCCAGCCCGGTCCCCGCGTCGGTTCCCACCCGCTCGCGGGCTCGGGTCACCAGCGTCCTGTGGAAGTGCTGGGCCACCAGACGGGTGACGGCTGGCAGCAACGAGCGGACCACTTCGACCAGGTCCTGGGTTGCATCAGTCCGTTCTCCGGTAACGGTTGTTCCGTGGTGGACGTGGCGTTCGAAGAGGTCGACGGCACGCTCGGCCACCTCGTCGACGTTGGCACCGTGGTCTGCGGCCAGGGCAACCAACTCGTCGAGCGGGACGCCGGCAGCGCTGATGGCCAGACCGGCCCGCACCATCGAGACCGCACCCTCGTCGAATCGGGGATCGGGGTCTGTGGTGAGGGGCGCGAGGAGACCGTTGTCGACCAATAGGGCAATGAGCCCCTCAGGAACCCCGGCCTGCCCGGCCACCTCGGAGCGCGAGAGGCTGCGATCCAGAGCGTCGTCGGCCAGGCGACGGAGCTCGTCGACGGCTCCGCTGGGAGATGACTCGGAGCTGAGCACACCGATCTGGGCCAAGGTGAATCCGTCCTCGGCCAGGCGACGGATCTCGGCCAGTCGGGCCACGTGGTGGTCGGAATAGACAGCTCGTCGTCCATTGCGGACCGGCGGAGCCAACAGGCCGAGGCGCTGGTAGTACCGCACGGTGTCGATGCTCAGGCCAGCGGTCGTCGCCACCTCGTCGACGGCCAGACCGGCAGGAGGGTTCCCGTTTTCAGCGTCTACGTCGGCCACGGACCTATTCTAGAAGTGATTACTCTGAGTGTCGATGCTCGCACTGTAAAATTGGATCTTCCGAGCTTCCGGGTCGTCGCCCACCGGGTCGTGGATGCCACGATGAGGGCATGGAAGCCCGACCGGAGACGTCAACGCCGATCGACTACATCGCCCTGACCCGCGACCGGTACGACCTCCTGGGCTACCCCCCGTACCAGTGGGCCAAGTTGACCGATACGCCGCCGTGGACGCCGCTGGCCCGACCCCTCGCCGAGTCGACGGTGGCCCTAATCGGATCAGGCGGCGCCTATCGCGAGGGACAGACGGCCTTCCACTGGAAGGACGACACCGGTGTCCGGCGCATCCCATCGGCCGATCCGGCCACCGACATCCGGGTTACCCACTTCGCCTACGACCTCGAGCCGGCCCGCGAGGACCCGAACATCGTGTTCCCCGTGGACCGGCTTCGCGACCTGGTCGACGAGGGCGTGATCGGCGGCTTGGCTCCCACGGCACTGGGGTGCATGGGTGGCATCTACTCCGTCCGTCGGGCCACCGAGGAACTGGCCCCAGCCGTTGTTGCTGAGATTACGGCCATGGACGTCGACCTGGCCCTGCTGGTGCCCGTCTGACCGGTCTGTCACCAGACCGTGGGTCTGGTAGCGAGGGCATTGGAGGCTGCCGGCGTGCCGACCTTGTGCCTGACATCTGCGTACAGCATCACCGCGTCGGTGAACCCGCCGAGGGCCGCTTTCTCGGACCTGCCGCTGGGCCATACCGTCGGTCGGCCCCACCAACCGGAGTTCCAACGCGACTTGCTGCGTCGGGCACTGAACGCGGCAGTCAACATGGACGCCCCGGGGACCATTGCCACCACCGGCGTGACCTGGGACCGCGACGGCTCCTGGAAGCAGCGGGCCACGCCCACCGGGATGGAGTCCGAGGAGGATGCGTCGAGGGACGGCGACCCGGGAGACTCCCGCAACGTCCGCGTCGACACCCCGCAGTACCAGTATGAGTCCGACCGGCTGGCCGCCGGATCGGGTTCGTGATTCCCGTTTACTGACCAACTTTGCTGACTCCCAGTCCCGGAGGAATCCCATGCCCGTCGCTTCCGACCTGCAACCACTGTTGGATGTCATCGCCAATCGGCGGGATCCCGATGGCCCCATCGATGTCGAGGAACTCCGGGAGGGTTACCGGGCCCTCTGCACCAGTGGGCAGCACCTCGCCGCCGAGGTGTCTGAGGTAACCGAACGGATGATTCCCGGGCCCGATGGCGACCTCCCAATACGCGTCTACCGGGCGGAGGGGCTGGGCGACCGGGCCCCCGTGGTACTTCACCTGCATGGTGGCGGGTGGACGATTGGCGACCTGGAGGGCTACGACGAGCAGTTTCGGGCCGTGGCGTCAACCGCTGGAGCGGTGGTGGTGGCCCTCGAGTACCGGCTTGCCCCCGAGCATCCCTTTCCAGCGGCCGTAGACGACTCCTGGGCGGCCCTCTGCTGGGTGTCGGAGCACGCAGCCGAACTCGGGATCGATCCTGAGCGACTGGTGGTGGCCGGTGACAGTGCCGGCGGCAACCTGAGTGCGATTCTGTCTCTGCTGGCCAGGGATCGTGGTGGTCCGACCATCGCCCACCAGTTCCTGATCTATCCGGCCACCGATTTCGACTACGACTCAGGACGCTGGCCGTCGTTGGAGGAAAACGCCACGGGGTACTTCCTGGAGTTGAGGACCATGCGGTGGTTCGCCGAAAACGTTGCCGGAGATCAGGATCTGACCGCAGAGCCCCTAGCCGCGCCGATACGCGCCGAGAACCATGTGGGCCTTCCGCCGGCCACCTTGATGGTGGGCGGTTTCGATCCGCTACGAGATGAGTGCCTGGGCTATGCCGAGGTGCTCCGATCGGCTGGCGTGCCGGTCGATGTGATCTATCACGAGGAGCAGATCCACGGGTACTGGATCGTCGCTCCGCTGGTGCCGTCATCGGAAGCGGCACGAGATACCGACCTGGCGGCCCTACGAGCGGCCGTCGGGGCGCTGCCTGTCGGTTAGCCCCGTCGGTTAGGCCCAGTCGGAAGGCCCGTCGACCAGGCCCGCAGGTCAGTTCGGTTCGGCCACCGTTCCAGCAGCCACCAGGGCATCGATCTCGGCACCGGTACGACCCATGGCCATCAGTACCTCGCGGGTGTGCTGGCCGATGGTAGGCGCCGTCGACCGGGCCGCCCACGGTGTCCCACGGAAGTCCACCGGCGTGGCCACCATGGTGGTCGACGACACGTCGTCGGGAACGTCGACCAGAGCGCCCGAACCGTGGAAGGCAGGGTCGGCCAATAGGTCGTCGGGTGAGTTGATGGGCGCCCAGAAGAAGTCGGGTTCCGTGGCGAACACCTCGGTCCACTCGTCCAGCGTCTGGGTGGCGAAGATCCCGTCCAGCATGCTGACGAGTTCAGATGCATTGGCCGCCCGCTCCCGGGGTCGGGCGAACCGCTCGTCGTCCAACCACTCGGGGTGGCCGACTGCCCGGGCCAACGGCGGCCAATGGCGCTCGCCCTCCAGCCCGACGATCCAGAACCGTCGACCGCAGCCCGCCGTGTAGTTGTTCATGGCCGGATTACCCATAGACGTGCGTTCGCCGATCTCCAGGGTGACGCCCCACATCAGTAGCAGGTTCAGGTCGAAACTGATGGTGTAGGCGCCCTGGCGAATGAGCGACGTTTCGACGAGTTGGCCCTGACCGGTCCGTTCCCGGTCAAACAGGGCGGCTGACACTGCGGCGGCAGCGGCGAGGCCGGTCGAGTGGTCGCCCATCCCACCACGTTGGAAGGGAGGATCGCCGCCCGGTGGCGTTAGCAGGCCGGCCACCCCGGACCGAGCCCAGAAGGCGCCAATGTCGAAGGCCGCCCGGTCGGCATCGGGACCCTCGGAGCCGTAACCGGTGATCTGGCAGTACACGAGGCGAGGTAGTCGCTCGCTGACCGACGCGTGATCGAGGCCCAGGCGTTCGAGCGCACCGACCCGAAGGTTGGTCACGAACACATCGGCATCGGCCAGGAGTTCCATGGCGATAGCCATACCGTCGTCGGTTCCGAGGTCGACGGCGATGCCCTTTTTGGATCGGTTGTCCATCTCGAATATCGGGTTGGTGGGCATGTCGCCGCCCAGCATCCACTGGAACATGCGGCACGGGTCGCCCGACGGGGGTTCGATCTTGACCACGTCGGCCCCCCAGTCGGCGAGGATCCCGCCGGCGGCGGGGCCGGCGACCCACACACCGAGTTCCACGACCTTCACGCCTCGCATGGGGCCGGTCGCCACTCCCTCGTTCGGAACCGTGTCCCGACCAACTCCTGTTTCAGTCATGTCCGCCACTTCCTCCTGAGGCTGCGACAGACAGGATGGTGATAATCAACGGGAAAACGTTCTCCATGATTGAGTGTCCCATGGGACCGACGGTCCGACAAGAACACGCCGGGTACCGTCGGACGGTGATCTTGTTCGTGTGTACCGGCAACACCTGCCGGTCGGCCATGGCTGAGGCGGTGCTGCGGGCCCGCCTGAACGAGCGCGGCGGGGACGTTTCGGCATTGTTCCCGACGGTGGCATCAGCTGGGACCGAGGTCCGTGGGGGCGCGGACGGAGCCGGGGCGCACCCATTGGCTGTTGAGGTGCTCGCCGAGCGAGGCATCGACCTCGGTGGGCATGTCAGCAGGTCGTTGACCTTTGAACTGGTGGCCGGCGCCGACCTGGTGGTGGCCATGACCCGCCTCCATCAGGCAGCCGTTTCTGCGCTCGATCCCCCGGTCCGTGCCCGGAACTTCCTGGCCGGCGAGGTGGTACGGCTTGGAGGGCTGGTCGGTCCACGGGAGGATCGACCGTTGGACGAGTGGATCCGGGTACTGGACGGGGCCCGGGGCGGCCACTTCACCACCGGACGGGTGGCCGACGAGGTGGCCGATCCATGGGGCGAACCGATCAACGAGTACCGACGATGCGCCGATCGACTAGATGGCATTGCCACAGCTCTTGCCCGGCTGCTCGCCTAGTCGAAGGAAATAGGTTGATCTGACGGACCGTCAGATCAATGGAGGGCCGGAGTACCGTTTGGCCGTGGACTTCACCCGTACCCCGACCGAAGAGGCCTTCGCCGACGAGGTACGCACCTGGCTAGCGGAACACCTGGTGGGCGAGTTCGCTGACCTACGGGGTCGTGGCGGGGTAGGCCAGGAAGACGTGGCCCCCGAACTCCTCCTGGAGTGGGAGCGCGAACTGGCCTCCGGCGGGTGGCTCGGCATCGACTACCCGGTCCACCTCGGAGGACGTGACGCCACCCTGACCGAGCAGGTGATCTTCCACCAGACGTACGTGGAGGCCCGGGCCCCTGGACGCTTTCCCAACATCGGACTGAACCTGCTCGGACCGACCGTGGTGGCCTACGGGACCGAGGCCCAGCAGGAACGGTTCGTCCGCCCGATCCTCGCCGGTATCGAACACTGGTGTCAGGGGTATTCCGAGCCCGACGCCGGCTCGGACCTGGCCAACGTGGCCACCCGGGCCCGCCTGGACGGCGACCGGTGGTTGGTCACCGGCCAGAAGATCTGGACGTCGCTGGCCCAGTTCGCCCAGTGGGCCTTCGTGGTCTGCCGGACCGACCCGACCACCGAACGCCACGCCGGACTCTCCTACCTCCTGGTGCCCATGGACCAGGCTGGCATCGAGATGCGACCCATCGTGCAGATCACCGGTGGCACCGAGTTCAACGAGGTGTTCTTCGACGACGCCGAGACCGACGCCGATCTAGTGGTCGGCGAGGTGGGCGGCGGCTGGGCGGTGGCCATGGGAACCCTCGGATTCGAGCGGGGAGCCTCGACCCTCGGCCAGCAGACCGGGTACCGACAAGAACTTGATGCCCTCATGGACCTGGCCCGGAACAACGGGTCGATCGAGGACCCGTCGCTTCGCCAGGACCTCATGCGGGCATGGAGCGAACTGGAAATTCTCCGTTACAACCAACTCCGGATGCTCACCGCGCTGGTGGCTGACGGCGTGCCCGGCCCGGAGATGTCCATCGGGAAGCTCTACTGGGCCTCGTGGCACCGTCGCCTCGGTGAACTGGGAATCCGGATTCGTGGAGCCAGCGGCATGATTGGGGTCGACGCCACCTCACCGCTCGAGGATCCCCTCGGGGCCAACTACCGGTTAGACCGCCTACAGCGCACCTTTCTTTACAGCCGGTCCCACACCATCTACGGCGGGTCAAACCAGGTGCAACGCAACGTGATCGGCGAACGAGTCCTCGGCCTGCCACGGGAGCCCCGTTAGGCCGATCGGGGCCACCGACTCGCCGTCCCGTACGCTTTTCGCACTGATCCCTTTCCTCTCCGCAACCCAGGAGCAGTCCCATGTCCGAGGCCTACATCGTCGACGCCATTCGAACGCCCACGGGCAAGAAGGGCGGCGGGTTGTCCCAGGTGCATCCCGCCGACCTGGGAGCGCACGTGATCAGCGGCGTCTTGGAACGCAACGACGTCGACCCGATGGCCGTCGACGACGTGGTCATGGGCTGTGTGGACAACCTCGGCCCCCAGGCCGGAGATATTGCCCGTACGGCCTGGTTGGCTGCCGGTCTGCCCGAGGCCGTCCCCGGCACCACCGTGGATCGCCAGTGCGGTTCGGGCCAGCAGGCCGTGAGCTTCGCGGCGATGGGCGTCATGGCCGGAGTACAGGATCTGGTGGTGGCTGGCGGCATGCAGAACATGAGCATGATTCCCATCGGCCTAGCCCTCGAGGCCGCCAAGCCGTTCGGCCATGAAGACCCCTTCAGCGGCTCGACCGGGTGGGTGGATCGCTACGGCACTCAGGAAGTGTCCCAGTTCCGGGGCGCCGAGATGATCGCCGAGAAGTGGGACTTTTCTCGCGAGACCATGGAGGCCTTCGCCTTCGAGAGCCACCAGCGGGCCATCAGGGCCATCGACGAGGGCCGGTTCGATTCCGAGGTCAGCCCGTTAGCCGACGTCGAGGCCGACGAGGGCCCTCGTCGAGGCGGCAGCCTGGAGAAGATGGCGCAACTGGCGCCACTGGTCGAGGGTGGACGGATCACCGCAGCGCTGGCCAGTCAGGTCAGCGACGGCGCGGCCGCCCTGTTGATCGCGTCGGAACAGGCGGTCGCCGATCATGGCCTGACCCCCCGGGCCCGAATCCACCACATGAGTGTTCGGGGCGATGACCCGATCTACATGCTCACCGGCCCGATTGCAGCGACCACCCACGCGCTAGAGAAGACGGGCATGTCGATCGACGACTTCGACCTCTTCGAGTGCAACGAGGCGTTCGCCCCGGTGCCGCTGGCGTGGATGCTCGAACACAGCGTGCCGCACGAGAAGGTCAACGTGAACGGTGGAGCGATCGCGCTGGGGCATCCGCTGGGATGCAGCGGCGCAAAGCTCATGACGACGCTCCTGTACGAGTTGGAGCGCACCGGTGGCCGCTATGGCTTCCAGACCATGTGTGAGGGCGGCGGCCAGGCCAACGTAACCATCCTCGAGCGGCTCTGATCTGGTGGTCCGCACGGCCTGCCCCAGGAGTTCAGTCAAGAAACGTATCGACCAGGCCCCAGTCGAGTGCCGTGGCGACGTCGATGGTGGTGCCGGTCAGGCACAACCACGCGGTGCGTTGGCGACCAATCCGCCGGGGCACGCTGACCGTCCCGCCAGCACCCGGGATCAGTCCCATGGAGACCTCTGGCAGCCGGAACGTCGCTGCAGCAGTGGCCTCGATCCGATCGGCAAAAGCGGCCAACTCCACGCCCGACCCGACCGCCGGTCCCTGGACGGTCACCGTCAGGCGTGGGGCCAGCCGATCCAGCCACGAAGCGGCGTTGCCCGACGACCGGATCAGGTGGGCCGTCGCCGAGTTGTCGACTGTTCCGAACTCGGCCGGGTCTCCGCCGCAGCAGAAGGCTGACCCGGCGCCGGTCAGGTGAACGGGCCGATCATCGCCCGAGACAGCGAGCGGGCGAAGTGCTTCGACGAGGGCGTCACGCATGGCCGCCGACCAGGCGTTGCGGAGCCGGGGTCGATTCAGCGTCAGCCGGACGACATCGCCGGAGGCATCCACCAAGACCGGCGGGTCGGATTCCCCGGGGCGGGCCCGACGTCCACGGCCGTCCAACCAGCGGGCGAACTCCGGTCCGCCCTGCAAGGTGCCAAAGGCCGTGCTCTCGAGGAGCAGCCCACCATCGGTCGACATGCCACCACCGTGACGGAGCACCTGGCAGCAGGTCACGGCGGCCATCGGGTTGGCCATCACCCCGTCGACCACCGCGGCCGCCGCATCGGGATCGGCGACCAGGACGTCCAGGGCAGGTGCCGTGCCCACAGGAGCGATGCCTACCGAGACGAGTGGAAGCCCATCCAGCACGGCTGTGGTCCCCGCAGTCAGACGGTCGGCGTCGTCGATCACCAGCACCGGTGCATCCCTTAGGGCGCCAAGGTCCAGGTCGACGGTCGGTGCGCTCAGCAGATCGGTGGCCTCAGCAGCGGACCAGACCCGGACGGAGCCCGAACCAGTCACGAGGTTGGTTTCATTGGGTCGAACCGTCGCCGAGGTCGGCCAGGTCGGCCCGCAGGACCCGCCGGAGGAGTTTCCCGGTGTCGTTGTAGGGGAGGGCGTCCACGAACGCCACGTGGTCCGGCGTGCGGTTGGAACGCAGCTCGGCCCGTACGGCTTCCTGCAACTCGTCGGCACCCACCGTCGAGCCGGTGGAGCGGACCACGGCGGCCACGATCCGTTCGCCCCACTGCGCATCAGGCAGGCCAATGGCTGCCGCATCGGACACCCCGGGGTGGTCGACGAGCACGGCCTCAATTTCGCTGGGGGAGATGTTCTGGCCGCCCTTGACGATGACGTCGTCGATCCGGCCCGACACGTGGAGGAAGCCGTCGTCTCCCATCCAGCCGCCGTCGTGGGTGGGGAACCAGCCCTCAGAGGTCAGGCGGGGCGCCAGGCCCCGGTACTCGCCGGACACCTGTTCGCCCCGCACCCAGATCTCCCCCGGCTCGCCGGTGGCCACTTCGGTTCCGTCCTCGTCGCGGATCGACACCTCGATGCTGGGCAGCGGACGCCCTGCCGAACCGAGGCGGGCCCGGATGGATTCGTCGTCGCTGGCCAGGGCCTCGCGGTGCTCCTGTGGACCCAAAAGGGCCACCGTGGAGCTCGTCTCGGTCAACCCGTAGGCGTTGACGAAGGCCGTGTCGGGAAGAAGTTGGAGGGCCCGTTCGATGGTTGGGCGGGGCATCTTCCCCCCGCCGTAGGACAGCGACCTGAGGCTGGGCAGGTAAGCCCCGTCTGGAGTCGCATCGTCCGCGACCTCCGCGTCGAGGTATTCGACGATCCGGGTCAGCATGGTGGGTACCACCATGGCGCTGGTGACGCCTTCAGTGCGCACCAGATCGACCCAGGCGGCAGCGTCGAAGGCGGGTAACTGCACGATGCGCCGACCGGCATAGACGTTAGACAGGATGGCTGCCATGCCCGCCACGTGGTAAGGCGGCACGCTGACCAGAGCCGCCTCCTCCTCGCCTGCCCCCATGAACTCGACTGAGCCGAGCACGTAGGACACGAGATGCCGGTGGCGAAGTACGGCGGCCTTGGGATCGCCGGTCGTGCCACTGGTGAACAAGAGGATGGCCGTTCCCTCACCCTCCATGTCCCATTCGGGAGAAGGCGCCAAGGCGTCGACAAGGTCGGCCAGCAGGGCGTCCCTGTCCACGACTGACACGCCGTCCACCCCGGAGAGGCGACCGGTGGCCTCAGGACCCACCACGGCGATCGCCGGGGCGATCCGTCCGGCGAGCGTGGCCAGCTCATCGTCGGTGAGGCGGTAGTTCAGTGGCACGAACGGAAGGTCGGCCCACGCCGCGCCGAACAGGGAGATGGGCAGGGCGGCCGACGACACATCGGCCATAGCCACCGCGTCGACCCCGGCGGCCCGAAAACGATCAGCTGCCACTCCGGCCCGGTCGAACAACTGCTGGAAGGTCAGGCCGCCATCGAGGGACCCGACGGCGATTCGGTCGCCGAATCCGGCAGCCGCCATCTCCAGCAGCATCATCAGGTTCACGGTTGGGTCGGCTTCCTGGTCGGCTATCTGGCGGACGTCTGGTTCGCCTCAGTCTGAGGCGGGGAGGGGCTTAGCCTCCTTGAGGTCCAGCAATGTGTCGCCCAGACCGAGCGAGCCGTCACCAGGCTTGGTGCAGAGCACCTCGACGGTCTCCTCGGCATCGACGTACCGCTTGCCCATCAGGGTTCCGCCGTCGGCGCCCGAAACGGGGGTGCCGGTACCAGAGGCGGAACCGGCGGACGCCATGGGTACTCCGCCACAACGCAGGTCGGCCTCACCGGCGCCCTTCACGACGATCACCTCGGTGGTGCAGACGTCGCTGGTGAACCGGCTTCCGGGCTTGAGGTTGGGCATGGGGACTCCAGGGCATGAGTGGTGGTCGGAGGCCAAGAGCATCGCCTATTGACGGCCGTCGGGCCACTCCGGCCCGGAGCCGATCCACAGCAATGAGTAGCGTCGATTCGATGTCCCGGTCCGACAGCACGCCGATGCTCGACGAGGTGTTTCGCCGGACCGGCGAGCCTCCTCGTGTAGACGATTCAGGGTCGGCAACCCGGAGATGGGAGGCGTCACGGGCCGCAGTGCTGAGTGGCCCGGCCAATGGTCCGCCCCGAAGGGTGCCCAACGGGGTGGCCAACGGACTCGCCGTATTGACATCGATGCTCGAGGCGCTAAGCGGCCTGGTCGTGGAGGGGCCGGTGCTGGTTGCCGAACGGGCGGTGGCGGCCGGTCTCGGCCGTCGAGGGGCGACGTCGGTTGGGGGTGAGGCCCACCTCGTCGAGGCCGCCGACGGGCTCGTCTGTCTGAATCTGGCCCGGCCCGACGACGTGGCTTCCATTCCGGCTCTCCTGGAATCCACCATGGATCCGGCTGACTGGCCGGCAGTGCGTCGGGCTGTCTCCCTTCTTGCAGGTGCAGAACTGGCCAAGAGGGCCGACCTGCTCGGCATGCCCCTCGGCGTACCGGGTACTGCACCGGATCGACCGCTAGTGGTGACCATCGGTGCTGACCGGGCCGAGGTGAAGAGGCAGCCGCTGGTCGTCGAATTCGGTTCGCTCTGGGCGGCCCCGCTCTGCGGCGCGCTTCTGGCCCGGGCCGGATGCCGGGTCGTGAAGGTGGAGAGCGTGCAACGACCGGACGGTGCACGGCGCGGCCCAGCGACGTTCTTCGAATCGCTAAACGGAACTAAGGAAGAAATCAGCGTGGACCCATCGACGGCTGACGGCCTCGAACTGGTTCACATGCTGGTTGATGCGGCCGACGTGGTGCTCGAGGCCAGTCGACCCAGGGCATTGGCTCACTGGGGGATCTCCGCTGCCGAAGAGGTGCAACGCGGCACGGTGTGGGCCTCGATCACCGGCTACGGGCGAACCGGTCCGAGGTCGGGTGGGGTGGCCTTCGGGGACGATGCTGCAGTTTCCGGAGGACTGATGCTGCACGACCCGCCGGGCTTCGTGGCTGATGCTGTTCCCGATCCGGTTACCGGTTTGTTAGCCGCCGTGGCAGTCCAGGCCGCCCTGGCGGACGGGGTTGGTGCCCTCCTGGACCTCTCGTTGGCCGGTGTCGCCTGTTGGCTCGCCGATCCGCAAGTAGACCAGAGTGCGGATTGAAGCACTCCAAAGCGATGAAGTTCTCGTATTCCTGACGGAGCATCAGATACCCCTTCCGGCCTACCATCAGCCCGTGAGCGAACAGATGACCGACGACGATGATGCTCAGGACCTGGACGATGATGCCCAGAACCTGCGAGCGTCCGATGGTCGGGTGCCCGGGCGCCGAGGTCTGGCCACCCGCCAGAAGATGCTTGATGCCACCGGCGTCCTTCTTGACACGGTGGCCTACCGAGACCTCAAAGTTGTCGACATCGCCCGCGAGGCCGGCACGTCGCCGGCCACCTTCTACCAGTACTTCCCTGACGTCGAAGCGGCTGTGCTGGCCATGGCGTCCGACCTCGGCGACGCCTGGCACGAAGATCTCTCCAAGCTCGTCACCAACCGGGACTGGGAGGGCGACCCCGACGGGTCGGCCCACCGGGTGGCTGACGGCATGCTCGAGTTCTGGACCCTCCACAAGCCGGTCCTGCGGGTACTGGACATGGCTTCGATGGAGGGTGATCTCCGGTTCCGGGAGATCCGGGCCAACCTGCTGGCCGGGGCCACCGAGGCGCTGATGGACCTGGCGGCTGAACGGCACATTCCTGGCGATCCGATGGCGTCCGCCGGTGTGGTCGTCGGGATGCTGGCCCATGTGGCCAACCACCAGCACGGCCTTGAGCGTTGGGGTGTCTCCCACGATGTACTGGTGGACACGGTGGCCGGGATCATCCGCCGAACCATCCTCGGGGTGGTCTGATCCCTGAGACCTGACCCGGAGCCACCTGACGGGTCACCGGTAGTCTCCATCGGGTGACCCCCCGAGTTCGCTTCGCCCCTTCTCCCACCGGCTACCTGCACGTAGGTAGTGCCCGCACCGCACTGTTCAACTGGCTACACGCCCGCTCGACTGGCGGCACCTTCGTGTTGCGTATCGAGGACACCGACGCCGAGCGGAACCGCACCGACCTGACCGACAGCCTGCTGGCCGAGCTGGAATGGTTGGGTCTCGACTGGGATGAGGGCCCGTACTTCCAGTCCGAACGCTGCGACCGGCACCGAGAGGTCGTCGAGGACCTCCTCGGCCGGGGTCTGGCCTACCTGTGTGACGCGGACAACCAGGAAGTGGCGGGATCGACACTGGTCGAGGGTCTAGCCGTGCGGTTCCGGATGCCGGTCGGAGCGACCATGGCCTTCGCCGACGTGGTTCGGGGCGAGGTCTCGTTCGCCACCGACGACCTCGAGGACTTCGTCATCTGGCGCTCGAACGGGTCGCCCATGTTCCTGCTGGCCAATGCGGTGGACGACGCAGACATGGGCATCACCCATGCCATTCGTGGTGAGGACCTCTTGTCGGGGGTGCCCAAGGTCCTCCTCCTATTGGATGCCATCGGGGTGTCCCGGCCCACCTACGCCCACCTGCCCCTACTCGTCAACGAGCAGCGCAAGAAGCTCTCCAAGAGACGAGATGACGTGTCGATCGGCGACTACAGGTCCCGTGGCTATCTCCCGGAGGCCATGGTCAACTACTTGGCCCTATTGGGGTGGGGCCCGCCTGATGACGTCGAGGTCAGGCCGCTTTCCGAAATCGTGGAACTGTTCCGGATCCAAGACGTGAACAAGGCGGCTGCCTTCTTCGACCTCAAAAAGCTTGAGCATGTGAACGCCAGCCATCTAAGAGGGTTGTCCAAGCCGGACTTCATGGAGCGGGTGGCCCCCTGGGTCGGCACCGATGCGCCATGGCCGGCTGACCGGTTCGACACCGGCCAGTTCTCGACCATGGTCGACCTCGTCCAGGAGAAGCTTCGGACGTTGAGCGACATGCCCCGATTCGTGGACTTCCTCTTCCTGGAGGATCCGGTCGATGATCCCGACTCCTGGGAGAAGGTGATGGTGAAGGGTCCATCTGCTGCCGCCATGCTCGATGGAGCGGCGGTGGCGCTGTCGGATTGTGCCTGGGACACCGATTCGGTCTTGGCGGCAGTCGCTGCTGTGGGGGAGTCGTTGGACCTCAGGCTCGGGAAGGCTCAGGCCCCGGTTCGGGTAGCGGTGACCGGTCGCACCGTCGGACCTCCGCTGTTCGAGACGATGGCCGTGTGCATGGAGCGCGACGAGGTGCTTCGGCGGATCGCCCGGGCGAGAGCTCGTCTGTAGTACCCGTCACGACCGCGACGACGACCTGTCGCGTTGGTCGTTGCAGCCTCGCCGTTACGCTTACCGGGCCCTCAGGGGTCCACCTTCGGGGGTGGTGTAATTGGCAACACAGCTGGTTCTGGTCCAGTCGTTGGGGGTTCGAGTCCTCCCCCCCGAGCAAGAGGCGGCGTCTGACGTCGTCGCTACAATGACCGCCGCTCTGACGGTTCCGATCCCCGGATCGGTGGCGTCGGACGGCTCTGGCCCCGTTCGTCTAGAGGCCTAGGACGCCAGATTCTCAATCTGGTAGCACGGGTTCGAATCCCGTACGGGGTACCAAGAGGCCGGTCCAATCGTGGGCCGGCCCTTTGGTTTCAAGGCGAAGGCCGTTTAGTAGATGGCCAGGAGTTCGGCTACGACGATGAGCGCCGAAAATACGATGCCCATTGCCCGCATGGGACCGATGGGCAACTTCTGTAGGGCGGCTCCGAAGTTGGAGGAGGCCACGCCGTCGGGCATGTCCTTCCTAAGCGCGGCAAAGTCGGCGAACACCCCGTCGAAGTTCAACGTTGTCCACATCGACCCGATCACCGCGATGGCTGCCACCGCCAGTTGAACGCTCGAGTCACCCAGCGCATCCCCGCCGAAGGCGATGATGACCAGCACCACGCCGTGCATCAGCACGAACGGGAGGATCAGGGAACTGCCCGCCTGTGACCTCATTGAGGTGATCCCCACCCACGTCGACTCCTGCATGTCACTACCCCCGTGCTCGCTTCCGCCGAGCCTGTCGGCCCGCCTCTGACGACAGTACCGCCCAGGCAGCCCTCGATGCCGGAAGTTGCACGGCGGGCGGGACATCGCCCTCTATTCGGTGATTGATAGTTCCATCTGAGTGTTGTCAAAGCTTGTCAAGGTTGATTCACTGGTTTCCACATCAAGAGCGGTACGCCTTCGGGTGTGCCCAGCAACCTGGGATGGACACCCAAGGTGCTGTCCGCTTCGTGCGGAGATGCGGTCCCGACTAGATATTCGGGGCAACTAAGTGTCTGAACTGTCGATGCCGCGAGGCTTCGAACGTTCATCGCCGGCGATCAGGGTGTCCTCCCGCAACTAGAGCCCTGCGGGGCCGGGAGGAAATCCAATGAGCGCCGAATGGGGCTTTGAAACGAAACAGATCCATGCCGGGCAGGACCCTGATCCGGCAACCGGTAGTCGGGCCGTGCCCATCTATCAGACAACCTCATACGTCTTCCGTGACAGCCAACACGCCGCGGACCTCTTCGCGCTAGCCGAGGTTGGCAACATCTACACCCGGATCATGAATCCGACACAGATGGTGCTTGAGGCTCGCCTCCAGTCACTAGAGGGAGGAACGGATACAGCGATTGGGATCCCAGGAGCCTTGGCGCTTGCTTCGGGTCAGGCCGCGGAGACAATCGCGATCTTGAACCTTGCTGAGTCAGGCGACCACATCGTTTCATCGGCTTCGCTCTACGGGGGGACCTACAACCTGTTCCACTACACCCTTCCCAAGTTGGGGATTGAGACGACCTTCATCGACGATCCTGACGACCTTGATGCGTGGAGGGCGGCAATCCGGCCGAATACCAAAGCCTTTTACGGCGAGACGATTGGGAATCCGAGAAACGACTGCCTCGACATCAGAGGGATTTCAGAGTTGGGTCACGAGGCGGGCATTCCCCTCGTGGTCGATAACACCGTTTCAACCCCGTTCCTGTTCAACCCACTAGCCCTAGGGGCGGACATTGTCGTGCACTCCTTGACCAAGTTCATTGGAGGTCACGGCAACTCGGTCGGTGGCGTAATCGTGGACGGCGGGACCTTCGACTATGGGGCCAGCGGCCGGTTTCCCAACTTCACCGAACCTGATCCCAGTTACCACGGGCTTGCCTACTGGCCGGCCCTCGGGAACGGGGCGTACATCATCAAGGCCCGCGTACAACTGCTCCGTGACATTGGTGCGGCGGTTTCTCCGCAGAACGCCTTCTACTTCCTCCAAGGACTCGAAACGCTGAGTTACCGGATGGAACGGCACTTTGCGAACGCCCAGGCGGTTGCCGAGTACCTCGACTCCCACGACCAAGTCGAACGAGTCCAATATGCCGGACTGTCGAGTAGTCCGTGGCATGACCGACTAACCGAGTACGGCAGCGGCCGAGGTTACGGCTCTGTCCCGGCATTCATCATCGAGGGAGGACATGAGTCCGGGGCTCGCTTCGTTGACGCCCTCCAGTTGCACAGCCACGTCGCCAATATCGGCGATGTGCGCAGCTTGGCTATCCACCCGACGTCGACTACCCACTCACAGCTCACTAAAGAGGAGCAGTCGGCGACTGGAGTTGAGCCGGGACTGGTTCGACTCTCAGTTGGGTTGGAGACTCTCGATGACATCATTGCCGACCTGGAGGTGGGGTTTGCCGCGGCGCGAACCCGCTAATGGAACCAGATTCTGATTGGGGCCGGTCACTCCCGGATGTGCTCCACTCACAGGAAGCGATCTAGGCGACACAGTGCTATAGCTGCCAATACCTCAGCGGAAATCCTTACGCAGCCGCCATCGGCGGCTGCGTAAGGCCGCGGAGGGTACCGCAGAGGACGGGTTTGCCAGATGGTGCTTGCTCAGACCGGCCTGATCGACCCCGGGCCTCAGCGCTGCTTCGGTGCGATCCTCAGACCAGGTGCCGGAGATGGGCGGTCTCGTTGACACTTCGCAACGTCCGGACCCCGGTAGACGAGGCGCTAATTCTAGAGATCCCGCAGTAGTCACTGATCAGAGCGAACGGGTCGTCGTGGCCGAGCAGCGTCTGGATGTAGACGCTGGCCACCATGCTGTGGCAGAACACGGCCACCGTGCGACCCCTTTGGGTGGCCACGATCTCGTCAAACGTCTTCTGGACCCGGTCGCGGAAGGGCTCGTAGCCGTCGGAGAACATGCGGTGCGGGTCCTCCATGAACTCGCGGATCACCTCGTGGTCGGCGTCCATGTCCTCGGCCGGCGTGTAGCTGGAGCGACGGTGATCGGATTCCTTGAGGCCGTCGAGCCGTTTCAGGGTTAGGCCGAGTCGGTCGGCGAGGGGCTGGCCGGTCTGGATGGCCCGACGCATAGTGCTGGTCACAATGGCATCGACCGTCTCGTCGGCCAGGAACTCGGCGGTCGCCTCAGCCTGTTGTATACCGAGCGCCGACAATGGTGGATCGGCGGGGCCGTCGGACCGAACCTCGGCCTCGGGAAGCGCGTGCCTGATGACGAGGAGTTCCACGATCCCGGAACCTACGGGCCGATGCCTTTCTAGCCGTTAGTGGGCTTGCGATGTCAGGAACTCCCCACGTCCAACCCTTGCTGTCCGCTGTCCTTGTTCGAGTTGTTGAGGTCAGTTCGGGTTGCTGAGGCCGAGTTCAGCCAGTGTCCGGAGCCAGAGTTCGTGTCCTGGGTCCAATACATCAAAGTGGGTGCCGGTGTCAGAGAAGATCCCGGTTGCTTCGGGAATCAGCGAACTCTGACTGATGGGCACGGTCTGGTCATAGCGCCCATGAACGACGATGATCCGTGGGCCGTCAAAGACTGGTTGGGCGACCCTGTAGTGATCGGAAACCTCATCGGGCTCACCGCCTAGCAATGCTTGCACTGCGCCCGATCCAAGGTTCACTTCAGCGGCTAAACGCAGGTCAACAACTGCGGCCTGAGCAACGACGGTGTGTGGTGTGATGGCCGGACTCGCACCTGGGTCGCCAGAAGACAGCCGGTCCCGACTCCCCGCCCAGAGCGCAAGGTGACCACCAGCCGAGTGCCCGATCACGATCACATCGTCGAGTGCTAGCGGCTCGTCTAGGTGGGCGAGATGGTCAATGGCCCGGGCGACGTCTTCCAACGTCCCCGGATACCCCCCTCCCGAATCACCCACCGACCGGTAATCGATGTTCCAGGTCACGACTCCCCGCTCAGTCGCGTCCTCGGCCAGAAGCGTCATCAATGAACTATTGAAACCCGACCGCCAGAATCCCCCGTGGATGAGGACCACGACCCCAAAGGGTCCGTCTCCCGGCGGAACCCTGAGATCGCCGGCCTGAAGAGGATCAGGTCCGTAGGAAATGCGGAGAAGCCGATCGTGGCCGACGGCATTGAGATCGGACTCCTTCCTTGCTCGAGGAGCGACGGATGTGGATGCTCCCGCATCCGTCGCTGTCGTTGTGGCTGGCGCTGTCGTCGTGACCGGCGCTGTCGTTGTGGCTGGCGCTGTCGTTGTGGCTGGCGCTGTCGTTGTGGCTGGCGCTGTCGTTGTGGCTGGCGCTGTCGTCGTGACCGGCGCCGCGGTCGTGACCGACACCGCGGTCGAGACCAGCGAGTCTGGGGCGTCGCTGCTGCACGCGGCTTCGATGGCACACATCGAAAGAATCCCCAGGCAGGCGACCACCCTTGTGGGCCGGTAGTAGCGGGGGTGAACACCTCTCGTCGTCAGGCGATACGTCACAAGCGTTGTTCCTTACGAGACAAGGGCGCCTCTAGGTGGATCAGTGTGGGATCCGGTAGGTGCAGATACGTGCAGCGAACTGTGCGCGAAGGATCGTATATTCCACCGGATGGCGACCATCCTTATCACCGGCAGTAACAGTGGTTTCGGCAGGTTGGCCGTGTTCACCCTTGCCAGGCAGGGCCATCAGGTGGTGGCCACCATGCGGACCGTCTCCAAAGGTGACGACCTTCGACGGCTTGCTGAGGGCGAAGGTCTTGATATTGAGATCCGTCAACTCGACGTCACCGATCCCGACTCAGTCGAAGCAGCTATCGCCGACCCGGCAAGCATCGATGTGCTGGTCAACAACGCCGGTTTCGAGGTCCAGGGAGCGATAGAACAGATTGACGATGTTCTCATGCAACGTCAACTGGAGACCAACGTCATGGGTCCCCTACGCACCATGAGAGCGGTTCTCCCAGCATGGAGCGAGCGTGGAAGCGGAGTAATAGTAAACGTCAGCAGCATCGCCGGACGGGTGGCCCCGCCCTACAGCGGCGCTTACGCGGCATCGAAACACGCTCTCGAAGCCCTGACTGAATCGCTCCACTTTGAGGTATCCCATCTTGGGATCCGGGTCCATCTCATCGAACCCGGGCGTTTCCCGACCAACTTCTCCGACAACATTGTCTTCCCCCCGGCCTGGGAGGGTTCGCCTCACGAGGACCGGGCCCTCATATTTCGGGATTCGTTGACGAGCCTCGACGGAGACGGGACCGGGACCCCAGCCGACCCCCAACTCGTCGCCGATTCCATTGTTCGTGCTGCCACTGACCCCTCGACACCATTTCGAACGCTGGTTGGCGGGGACGCCGAACTTATCGACGCAACCAAGACCTCCATGAGCTTCGAGGATTTCGAAACCACGATGCGTGCCGCCCTCGACTGGCACGACTGACATCGACTAGCTGAGCAGGGGCCTGAACCAGTGTCAGTCCCTCTCGAAGAGGTCGCCCACCTTCTCGAGTTGGTCGGTCAAACGCTCCAGCTGACCCTCCAGCCGACGGTTTATTCTTAGGGCTACGGAGGCCAGCACGACCACGAGCAGGGTCACTGCACCCGCCGTGATGAACAGGCTGAGCAGCGAACCGCCATCGGAGTTCGGGAGGATCCGGGCCACCAGACCGTTGATGGCGTCCTTCCAGGACAGGGCAACTACCAGACCGAACGCCGTCATCACCGACGACATCACGATCCCGCGGATATTCAGTTTCTCGACGTTCTCTCTGAAGTCGCTCATGTTCGCCGCTTCTCTCCGTCAGACCTTCGGCCCGCTGCTCGGTCATCGTAGGCGAGACCCGCAAAACTGCAGTCCAGACAAGTCGACGGTGCCGCATACGGTTGGATTGGACACCGTTTTGGGCTGAAAAAGCAGAAAGACCGCCCTAAGGCGGCCGAAATGATGTCGACGACCCCAATTATACCACACCTAATTTTTCGATGTCGGATCGTGGGTGGCGTTTCTTCTGAACCCCCCGCCCACAGGGGGGGTGGGGGTTGACCACGACCCCACCATCACAGGCAAGACCATTGATCTCCCTGCCTAGTGTTCCGAGGATCAACACGAACACAAGTGACGTCATAGTCATCGGGGCAGGCATCGTCGGGCTTGCCGCCGCTCACGCCCTCCTGCTTGCGGGAAACAGCGTTCGGATTGTTGAACAGTCCGAACCAGGGATAGGCCAATCGACCAGAACCGGTGGAGGAATCCGCCTCGCCCACGGATCCGAAATGAACGTCCGGTTGACCCAACTCAGCCTGCCGACTTGGCTCAACTTCGAGGAACAGTTCGGCATCGACCCCCACTACCAAGAAACCGGCCACCTCTTCCTCTCCACGGAGG
Organism: Acidimicrobiales bacterium; assembly: GCA_030747595.1. Lineage (NCBI taxonomy): Bacteria > Bacillati > Actinomycetota > Acidimicrobiia > Acidimicrobiales > Acidimicrobiales bacterium. The sequence continues at coordinate 56,245 of JASLKK010000004.1, forward strand.
ACACCGGAGGTTTGACAACCCAAGCCGGCCTACTCGAGTCGCTGGGAGTCCACTGCGACGTCCTAAGCAAGGGAGAGATCAGCCAGCGCTGGCCAACGCTGGACTCCATGGATTTCACGGCTGGCAACTACTGCAAAACCGGCGGCTACCTCGACCAGCATCGAGTGATCAAGGGATTCGCCCAAACCATCCAAGCCGGCGGAGCTCACCTTGAGTTGCGCACCCGGGTCGAAGGGATCCTTCGTGACGGAGACAAGGTCACAGGGGTCCATACCTCGGAAGGTTCGTTTACCAGCGGAACCGTCGTCAATGCTGCTGGGCCACACGCCGGGGTGATCTCCGCACTCGCCGGGCTTGAGATCCCGTTTGTCTCGCGTCGCCACGAACTCCTGATCCTGGAACAGACAGCCCGTGTTCCCGAAGGCATCCCGTGGCTCATCGACACTGACCATCAGGTGCACATGCGTCCTGACGGCTCGGGTCGAGCACTCGTTGGCGGTTTCCTCGGCCATGACGACCCCGACGACCCCGACGACTATGACCCAGCCTTGTCTGAACGATGGTCAACCACCGTCCGCGAACAGGCATCCCAGTCATTTCATCTCAGCCGTCCTGACTCTCCAGTCCTGAGAGGGTGGGCTGGCCTTTACCCGGGAACCGTCGACTATCTCCCAGTCCTCGAGCAGTCGACGCCCGGCCTCGTTACCGCTGCAGGGTTTTCGGGCACCGGCCTCATGCACGCACCTGTCGTAGCCCAGATCGTCGCTGACCTGATCCGAGAGGGATCCACCTCAGTCTTAGATATCGCTGCTCTGCGATCCCGCCGCTTCGACAACGAGCAACTGGTTGTGGACTCCACAGGCTTCTGAGGCTCTCGGGAGTCGAAGAGCGGACAGCAATGCCTCGGCGGTCTGGCTGTACACCCACGCCAAACCTGGCCTCGATACCGGATCTACAATCAATAGTGCCGCAGAGGCATTGATCCGTGAAAACACAGCTTGGCTACCAGAATGGCTACCAGCAGCGTTTCGGGCAAACCCAAAACCGCAGGTGACCTGCGTTTCCGCAGGTCACCAAACGATTTGCTGGTCGGGATGGGGAGATTTGAACTCCCGACCCCCTGCTCCCAAAGCAGGTGCGCTACCTGGCTGCGCCACATCCCGGATCGGCAGCCAGTGTACGAGTGGGTTGCGGTTGCCCTCGGGGTCGACCAGGACTGTCCGAAGGTGACGACACCGGACTGGTGCGCGATCCTCTTGATCGGACGACGCCACGATCACGGAGGCCCCGAGCAACATGAGTGAACCGATCTACGACGCCCGGACGTTCTGGGAGCTGGTCGAGCGGCGGGTGGCCGACAGTCCGGATCGGGCATTCCTGATCGACCCTGGCGGGGATGAGACACCGGAGCGAACGGTGACCTTTGCCGAGGCCAGGGCGTGGGCTGAACGCACGGCCGCCGGATTCGCCGCCATGGGTATCGGCGAAGGCACCCCCGTGACATGGGTGCTGCCCACCCGTATCGAGACCATCGTGGTGTCCCTTGCCCTGTCGCGCCTCGGTGCCGTCCAAAACCCGATCATTCACATCTACCGGGACCGCGAGGTCGGCTTCTGCATCCGTCAGACAGCCGCCGAGGTAGTACTCACACCGGGGGAGTGGAATGGCTTCGACTACCGGGCCATGGTCGAGCGGGTTACCGCTGACCTCGACTCGCCGCCGACCGTGCTGGACACCTACGACACCCTGCCCGAAGGAGACCCGGCTGAACTCCCACCGGTCCCGGCGACACTGGCCGACGGAGAGCCGCCCATCCGGTGGACCTATTACACGTCAGGCACCACTTCGGATCCCAAAGGCGTGCTGCATACCGATGCCAGCCTCATGGCCGGAGGCGTAGGTCTAGCTCGGGCATTGGACATGCAGCCCACCGACGTCGGGTCGATTGCCTTCCCGTACGCCCACATTGGTGGCCCCGACTACCTGGTCTGTCTCCTGGCCAGCGGCTTCCCGGCCGTGCTTGTCGAGAAGTTCGACCTAGGTGCGGTGGTAGACGCCTACCGCCGCCACAGAGTGACGATGGCTGGTGGCAGCACTGTCTTCTACACGATGTTCCTCGGGGTCCAGCGCCAGCAGCCCGACGAGCCGATCATCCCGACACTTCGCCTCCTCTCGGGAGGCGGAGCTCCCAAACCTCCCGAGATTTTCTTCGAAGTGCAGGCCGAGATGGGCATCCCGGTGGCCCACGGCTACGGCATGACCGAAAGCCCGATGATCTGCCAGGGATCGCCCGCTGATTCTGACGACCAACTCGCCCACACCGAAGGTCATCCAGTGCATGCCGCGCAAGTAGCCATCTGTCGACCCGATGGAAGCGAATGCGACCGTGGAGAGGAGGGCGAGGTCCGGATCTCGGGCCCACAGCTCTTCAAGGGCTACCGGGACCCCTCTCTGAACGCGGATGCCTTCGACGATCTGGGACGGTTCCGCAGCGGCGACCTAGCCGTCATGCGTGATGACGGCCACGTCACCCTCACCGGTCGATTGAAGGACGTGATCATCCGCAAGGGCGAGAACATCGCCGCCAAGGAGATCGAGGACGTCCTCTACACCCACCCGGCCGTCGGTGCCGTGGCCGTCATCGGCCTTCCCGACACTGAGCGTGGTGAACGGGTCTGTGCGGTTGTCGAGACAGCGGAGGACTCTGAACCACTGACCCTCGACCAAATGGCCGAGGCGTGCGCCGACGCCGGCCTCATGCGCCAGAAGGTGCCTGAACAACTGGTGGTGTACGACGGCCCGCTGCCCCGCAACGCCACCATGAAGATCCTGAAGTACGAACTAAAGGAAGCCATGGCTGAAATTCCTTGGCCGTAGGGGCCCCAGCCCGGGAGGGGCTTCTGGTCCCAGGCGGGTGGGCCGCACGATTTACCGGCCGGTGAACCGGCCCTTACGACGATCCCGGAAGGCCGCCACACCCTCGGCGGCATCCTCGGTGGCTGCCAACCCGGACTGGGTGACCCCCAGTGCCTCGATGCACGCCTCTTCGCCCTCGCGGACGTAGCGGGCGGACGAGGCCTTGGTGGCCTGGATGGCCAACGGGGCGTTAGTGCAGATCACCTCGGCGATCTCGATGGCCCGGTCCAACTGGGTGCCGGTCGCTACGACCTCCTGGACGAGACCGATCCGGTAGGCCTCGGCCGCGTCGAACTCGTCAGAGGTGAGTAGGTGGTACATGGCGTTACCCCATCCGCCTCGGTCGACGAAGCGCATGGTGGCGCCGCCCGCAGCATGGATGCCCCGCATCGGTTCGAGTTGGGAGAATCGGCAGTCATCGGCGGCCACAACGATGTCGCCGGCCAGCATCAGTTCGATCCCCAGGGTGAACGTCACGCCCTGCACCGCGGTGACGATCGGTTTGCAGCATCGACGCCCGAGCGACATCGGGTCAATGCGGCCACTAGTCGATCGTCGCCCTTCCTTCATGCCGCCGTGGAACTTCGGGAGGTCCAGCCCTGCCGTGAAGTGGGCGCCGTGGCCGAACAGCACCCCGCACCACAGGTCGTCGTCAGTGTCGAGACGCTCGAAGGCGTCGACCAACTGACGGGCCATCTGTGGCGTATAGCCGTTCATCTTGGCTGGTCGGTCCAGCCCGATGAGCAGGATCCGACCACGTACCTCGGTGGTGACTCCGCCTTCGGCGGGATCGAGTTCGGTCATGGTGGGTCCTCCGTGTCGTGCGTTTGACCCGAAGTCTGGACGACCGGGAGGGTCCCCGACGGATCAGGCGGCGGCCCGCACCGCCTCGCGCTCCAGCAGGCGTTCCTTGATGGGCAGGCCGAACGCGTAGCCGCCGAGGCTGCCGTCGGTGCGAAGCACTCGGTGGCACGGGATCAGAACCGGGATGGGGTTGGCGCCCAGTGCTGTTCCCACGGCTCGGACTGCCCTAGGGCGATGGATCGCCCGGGCCAGATCCGCATAGGTGTGGGTGGTTCCCGCCGGGATTGCCAAGCAGGCCTCCCAGACCGACATCTGGAAGGGCGTGGCACCACGAAGGTCGAAGGTCAGGTCGCTGCGGTCGCCGGTAGTGAAGGAGTATTCGATGGCGTCGAACAAGTCGTCCGGCATGGTCTCAGCGCGTGCAGCTCCACGGCCGGTGCGGTCATGGTGCTCCTCACGGAACCGGGCGAAGGTGGTGGTGTTCGCGAAACTCGCCCCCGAGATGCCGTGGTCGTTCCATGCGATCCAGAGGCCTCCGACTGGTCCGGCAACCTTCGCGATCTTGTCGACGGGTTGCTCGTCGAAGTCCTCCTCGGTGCCGATCATGCAAGTCCCCCTTCGAGGGTCGTGGGTGTGAACTACCCACTCTCGCGTACAACCCTGTTGCGTGCATCTCGCTACTGGCTGAAAAGCGACGGGACCAGCGCGTCTGGCGGCATGGTGATTCGGCTGGTATCAGAGGAGATGGAGAAGCGACGCTATTCGGGTGCCCCACCTGTCGACCTGGTGCAGGTGTTCGCTGAGGCCCGGGCGCCGCGAATGCTTGCCGCGCTAACTGGTTGAGTGGCCGGTTGAGTCACCCGACTGAGTGGGCAACCCGGTCAGTCGGTGTCAAGGCCTGATCGGACGATGACTAGCGGACACGGACTGTGGTGGGCGATGGCTTGGCTGACCGAGCCCAGGCGGAGTCCGGCGAATCCGCCTCGTCCCCGGTTGCCGACCACCAGCATGGACGCACCTTCGGCCGAGGCCATGAGGGTGTCGGCAGGCCGGCCCTTCTTCAGGGTGCGCCGAATCTCAACCTCATCTCCGTATTTCGAGGCCTCAAGGGCGGATTCGATGACCTCGCCCTGCATCTTGTCGACTTCGGTCGCCAGGTCGAACGAATCCAGCGGGACGTACCCCAGATCGGGGGCGGCGGGTACGTAGGTGGGGGAGAAGCACGTCACCACTTCTACCATGGCGCCTCGATGGTGGGCTTCTTCAATAGCCCAGATCAACGCCTCGCGGGCGTACCCCGAACCTTCGATGCCGACGACGATGCGCCGGTCGGACCCGTCACCCATCAGGTATGCCTCCGTCTTGGTCCCCGACTACCTATCCGCAAGTGTAGGACAGGAAAACGGTCGGGGTCCCGGGCATTGGTGGGCCGGGTGCTAGCTCAGGAGAGGGCTTCTTCGACCTTGGCTATGGCCTTTTCTTCCGGCGTGTTCAACGCGAAGGCCAGTTCGGACACCAGCACACTGAGGGCCTTGGTGTAGAGGGTCTTTTCACCGGCCGACAGGCCCTTGGCCTGGTCGCGCAAGGCGAGGTTTCGGACCACTTCGGCGACCTGGTAGACGTCACCGCTCTTGAGCTTTTCCTGATGGTTCTTAAACCGTCGCGACCAGTTGGCCGGCTCGCGGATGTCCCGCTTCTGGAGCACCTCGAACAGGTCCTCCACGTCGTCCTTGTCGATCGGCCAGCGCATGCCGACGTCTTCGGCCTTGTCGACCGGAACCGACAGCGTCAGTTCGCCGTGAGCCATCTCGAGCACCAGGTACTCGGTGTTCTCGCCGAAGGCCTTCTTCTTTTCCTTCTTGACGATGACCGCAGCACCGTGGTGCGGATAGACGACCTTGTCGCCGGGCTTGAACATCGAGGGGGCCTCCGGGGCTGCTGGGGGGGAGCATTCAGGATACCGCCGTGAGACGGTGGACGAGCTGGGAATGAGTTGGCTCGAGGGGTCGGACCGATCAGGCTCCGAGACGCTCGCGGGCCGCCTTGCTTCGTTCGAGCAGGTGCTCGGGCACACCGAACTGGTTGCCGGCCGCTCCGCTGCCACTGTCGCCCTCGCCGTCGTCGGCGGATTCCTCTGGAGCCTCGGCGGCACGTCGTTCTGCTTCGGCCCGGTCGATCCGGTATGCGTCCCAGTCGGTGGCCAGGCAGACCTGTTGGTGGCCGACCTGTCCGAGCCGAACGCCGTTATCAAAGTCGACCCAGTAGCGATACCAGGTCACGCCATTGGCCACCCGGACCTTGCCGGCTGTGCCCTCGGGGACGCCGGGAAGGTCGACGGTTGCGATGACTTTCTTGTAGCGCTTTATGGGCAGCGTGCGATCAATGGTTTTGGCCATGGGATTCCCGGGAGTCTCAGGTGGCTGGTTTCAGTGGGCAGGTGGCGGCAACGCTAGCGGCCCGCCGACCGCCCGGTGACGACAGCGTCGACCACTCGGGCCACCACTTCGTCGATGGGCACGTCGACCTTCTCGCCGTCGGCCCGGCTGGTGTATTCCAGTTGTCCGTTGTCCAGGCCGCGGGGCCCGATGGTGATCCGCAGTGGGATGCCGACCAGTTCGGCATCGGCGAACTTCACGCCCGGACGACCGTCTCGGTCGTCGAGTAGAACGTCGACGCCGGCGGCCTGGAGTTCTCCGTAGAGGCGTTCGGCGACGGCCATCGATTCCTCGTGGTCGACCTTTACCACGGTCAGGACCACCTCGTACGGGGCGATCGACATGGGCCATATCAGGCCGTGTTCGTCATGGTGGGTCTCGGCGACGGTGGCCATGGCCCGGCCCACGCCAATGCCGTAGGACCCCATGGTCGGCACTCGGTTGACGCCTTCGACGTCCAGGACGGTGACCCCCATCGCATCCGCGTATTTGCGACCCAGCTTGAAGATGTGGCCGGCCTCGATGCACCGGACAACCCGCAGGGCATTGCCGCAGGTGGTGCAAGCTTCGCCGTCGAGGATGCAGCGAATGTCTAGCCAGTGGTCAACGGCGATGTCGCGTTCGACGTCGACACCTTCGAGGTGCTGGTCGTCGACGTTGGCCCCGGTGGTCATACCGGACCGGCCACGAAGTGCCTCGTCGGCATAGATGGGCAGTTCGGTCACGCCGACCGCGCCGAGGCTGCCCGGTGACGCGCCGAGGGCTGCCTTGATCTCGTCTGCGTCGGCAGGCACCACTTCGGTGGCTCCGGTGGCATCGGTGAATTTCTGCTGCAGGAACGGATGGTCGCCCCGCAGCAGGACCAACGTGAGCACTCCATCGACCTTGTAGACGAGCGTCTTGATCTGATGGACCGCCGGATGGTCGAGTTCGGCGAGTGCTGCGATGGTCCGCACTCCAGGCGTCGGAAAGCTCTGCGGTGCGTCGCTGGACGAGCGGTTCTCCACCGGTTCGAGCGCCGCAGTGGCCCGCTCCACGTTGGCGGCGTATCCACATCCATCACAGATCGCCACGTCGTCCTCGCCGGCGTCGGACTCGACCATGAATTCGATCGAGGCGCTGCCGCCCATAGCGCCCGACGAGGCCTCCACTGGACGGGTATCTAGGTCGAGGCGCCGGAAGATCCGCTGGTAGGCGTCGTGATGGAGGTCGAAGGATCGGTCGAGGCCGTCGTCGTCGAGGTCGAACGAGTACGAGTCCTTCATGGCGAACTCGCGTACCCGCAGTAGCCCGGACTTGGGTCGGGGTTCATCCCGGAACTTCCACTGGATCTGGTACCAGAGCTGCGGTAGTTCCCGGTAGGAGTTGAGCTCTTGGGAGATGGTGGCGAACACTTCTTCATGCGTCATGCCGAGGGCCAGGTCGGCACCCTTTCGGTCCGTCAGGCGGAACATCTCGTCGCCCATCGACTCCCAACGGCCCGAGGCCTGCCAGACAGAGGCGGGGTGCATGGCCGGCAGCAGGAACTCCTGGGCGCCGATGCCGTCCATCTCTTGGCGAATGACCGCGGCCACCTTCTGGTGGACCCGCCAGCCCAGTGGCAGCATTGAGTAGTGGCCGGACTGGAGTTGGCGCATGAAGCCGCCGCGGGCGAGCAGGCGATGGCTCACCGCCTCGGCCTCGGCCGGGGCGTCGCGCAGGGTGGGAATGAAAAGGGATGACCAGCGCACCGGCCGTCTCCTCTCCGGCTGTCGGGCCGTTCGGGGCGAAGGCAGATCTTACCGCCTCCCATCGGGGGCGACGGTAGCCAAACGGCGCTAGTCCGGCCGGGTAGGAAGCGGTTGGCGGGCCCGTGTCAGACTCGATCCATGACCGACACCGTTACCTCCGTGGCAGCGACCGGGACTCCTGACGAGGTCCGCGCCGAACTTGATGCCTGGCTTTCAGAGAACTGGGATCCTGACCTGACTGTCGAGGAGTGGTGGGCCCGTCTGGCTGGCGCCCGGTGGACGTCGCCGGCCTTGCCCCCCGAGGCTGGTGGCCGTGGCTACGGCCGGGACCTCGCCGCGGCGGTGTCGACCGGACTGGCGGAGGCCAATGTGGTTGGTCCGCCAATGGGGTTGGGCCTGATGCTGGCTGCACCGACCATTGGTGTGCACGGCACCCCCGAACAGATTGATCGCTGGGTGCCGCCCATCCTTGAGGGGACTGATGCCTGGTGTCAGCTGTTCTCCGAGCCGGGCGCCGGATCGGACCTTGCCGGCCTGCAGTGCAAAGCCATCCGCGATGGTGACGAGTGGATCATCACCGGTCAGAAGGTCTGGACGTCAGGCGGTCACACGGCCCAGAAGGGGATGCTCATTGCCCGGACCGATCCCGAGGCTCCCAAGCACCAAGGCATCACCTACTTCGGCATCGACATGGACCAACCGGGCATCGAAGTTCGACCGCTCCGGGAGATGACCGGGCAGGCATTGTTCAACGAGGTGTTCCTCGACGAAGCCCGGGTTCCCCACGACGCCGTCATTGGCGGCCTAGGCGTCGGCTGGGCGGTGGCCAACACCACGCTGGCCTTTGAGCGGGCCAGCCTCGGCGGCGGCGGAAAGCAGCCGGTGTCGGTGCCTCCGGGTCCGACGGCCGGCCGGCTTCAGGCGCGCGCCGGTGATTACACCGAGCGGGTCAACCGGGGTCCGGACGGTGAGGGCGGTCGTGGCATGGGCACATCGGCCATGATCGACCTGGCCCGTGCAGTGGGCAACGCTGATGACCCGATCGTGCGTCAGGAGATCGTGCAACTGCACATCCTTGGCGAGGTGAACCGACTCAACATGCAGAGGGCCAAGGCCGGCGGTAGCCGCACCGGGGCCGAAGGCAACCTGGCCAAGTTGGCCATGAGTGAACTGGTTCGACGTAGCCGCGACGTGGGCAACCTGATTATCGGAGCCGACGGGATGCTGGCCCCGGCTAACTGCACCACCGGCGGGGTGGTCCAGGAGGTCACGGTGTTCAGCCCGGCGCCGGCTATCTACGGCGGCACCGATCAGGTACAGCGAAACATCATCGGCGAGCGGGTGCTCGGCCTTCCCAAGGAGCCGGGCCCGGACAAGGGAACGCCGTTCCGGGACCTCCTCCAGAACTAGTTCGGAAACAGGTGGGCCAGAAGGGCTGACCGGACGGCGTCCGGATCCTCCATCATCGGGGCGTGTCCCGAGGTGGCCAGTTCGACCAGTGTGGCGTGACCAAGCGCGTCGACCAGCGGTTGGGCGCCCCGGCGTGGGGTCATCCGGTCGAGCGTGCCCAGTACCACCGTGGTCGGGCAGGTGATCGCGGCTCCCGCATCCACAGCGCCGTCGTACGCCCCGCACAGCGCCAGGTCGCCGGCCAGCACCCCGTCGGGCGAGGTCTCGATGACAGCCCGACTGGTTCCCGTCATCGACATTCCCGGGGTGGGGTTGGTGCCGAACTTCTGGTCGGGTCCGTGCATCCAGCCGGCCATGAGGTCGGCGGCCAAGGGATCGTCGTCGTCGGCGGCGGTTTGCAGGGCGGGATGCACGGGCATGGCTGCTCCGAGTCCCATCACGACCAGCGAGGCGATCTTGTCACCGAGGGTGGCAGCCGCTTCGAGACCGATGAACGCACCCATGGAGTGGCCGATTACGTGCAGTGGCCCGCCGAGGGCCTCGGACAGGTCGCCCACCCAGGCAGCCAGTCCGGCTATCGACCCCAGCGCCGGCCCGTCGGAGTAGCCGTGTCCCGGCAGGTCGACAGCCACCGCCCGGGTGTCGTGGTGGGCCAACCAACGGGTCTGGTGCGACCAGACGGTTCGGTCCATGCCGGCCCCGTGGATCAGGACGACGAGCGGGGCATCGGCCACCTCCGGTCGATTGATGGCCATTGCGCCAGTCGCCGCGTGCACCGATTGGCCTGCTACCTGGATTCTCATCGGTCGATTACGCCTTCTGAGAGGCGCGTAGGGCCCGCGACAGGTCGGCACAGATGTCGTCGGGGTCCTCGAGTCCGACAGAGAGGCGGATGAGTTCCTCGCCTATTCCGGCGGATGCGAGGTCCTCGGCGCTCATCTGCTGGTGGGTGGTCGACCCGGGATGGATGACCAGTGTCTTGGCATCGCCCACGTTGGCCAGGTGCGAAGCCAGTTCGACGGCTTCGATGAAGCGGCGTCCGGCCTCTCGTCCCCCGTGCACGCCGAAGCTCAGGATGGCACCAGCGCCCTTCGGGTAGAGCCGGGCGGCTAGTTCGTGGTCGGGGTGGCTGGGATGCGCCGGATGGCTGATCCACGACACGGCGTCATGGGCGTCCAGCATCTCGATCACCCGGTGGGTGTTGTCGACGTGGCGGGCCATGCGCACTGGGAGGGTCTCGACACCCTGCAGCAGGTAGAAGGCGTTGGCCGGGCTCATGCAGCCGCCGAAATCGCGCAACCCCTCGGCTCGGGCGCGCATAGAGAGGGCGGTGGTGCCGAACTCCTCGGTGAAGGTGATGCCGTGGTAGCCCTCGTAGGGCTCCGACAGCGTGGGGAACTTCCCGGTGGACGCCCAGTCGAAGCGTCCACCGTCCACCACTACGCCACCGATCGCCACGCCGTGTCCGCCCAGAAACTTTGTCACCGAGTGGATGACGATGTCGGCTCCGTGGTCGATGGGGCGCATCAGGTATGGCGTGGCGAACGTCGAGTCGACGGCCAACGGCAGGCCGTGGGAGTGGGCGACCTCGGCCACCGCGGTTACGTCGAGTACCTCGATGCCTGGGTTGCCGAGGGTCTCGGCGAACACCAGGCGGGTCTCTGGGCGGATGGCCGCATCGAAGGCTCCGGGGTCACGGGGATCGACGAAGGTCGTGGTGATCCCGAACCGGGGCATGGTCAGGTTCAACATGTTGTGGCTTCCGCCGTAGATATTCCGGCTGGCTACCACGTGGTCACCAGCGTTCAGGATGGTGGCCATGGCCAGATGCAGGGCCGCCTGCCCGCTGGACGTGCACACGGCGCCCACTCCGCCTTCCAGTGAGGCGATCCGCTCCTCAAGCACGGCAACGGTTGGGTTGGAGATCCGTGAGTAGAGGTGGCCACTGACCTCCAGGTTGAACAAGCCCGCTGCGTGGTCGACCGAGTCGAACACGTACGAGGTGGTCTGGTGAATGGGCACAGCCCGCGAGCCGGTGACAGGGTCGGGACGTTGTCCGGCGTGCAGGGCACGTGTGTCGAATCGGTGGTGATCAGGTTCGACCATGGGTGGAACCTAGGCCAGTCGGAGCGACACGATGGTGCTGGTCCGACTATGCCCGTTCAGTGCGAGACCCACTGGGCCAGTCGGTCAAGGGCCTCGTCGGTGTGGAACCGGGGCGCGGTGTCCCGCACGCTGAGCACCACGGCGCCCGTGTCCTGGCGGATCCGGGCGAACATGACCTGAGGGCAGGACACGACGAGGGTCGGCTACCCCGTTGGTGTGCCGTGTCTAGAGTGCGCGGTCATGCGCATCGGATTTATCGGATTGGGCAACGCCGGCGGCAAGTTGGCTGGCAGCCTCCTCCGAAACGGCTACGACCTCACCGTTCGTGATCTCGACCCCGAGGTGGCCCGCCCGTTTGTCGATGGCGGTGCCTCGTGGGCTGACTCGCCGAGGGAGATGGCTGAGGCTTGTGATGTGGTGATCACGTGTCTCCCATCGCCCGCGGCCTGCTCGGCGGTCATGGAAGCCGATGACGGGGTCCTCGCCGGGCTGCGCGCCGTGGCTGAAGCGGGGGCTGATGCCGGCGGGTCGCGGATCTGGCTGGAGATGAGCACGACCGACGAGTCCGAGGTTCGACGTATTGGTGCCCTGGTGGTTGAGGCGGGGGCCGAACCGGTGGACTGTCCGGTCTCGGGGGGCTGCCACCGGGCGGCCACCGGGAACATCGCCATCTTTGCGGGGTGTGAACGGGAGACCTTCGAGCGGATCCTGCCCGTGTTGACCACCATGGGGCGGCGGATCTTGCACACCGGTCCGTTGGGCTCGGCGTCGATACTGAAGGTGGTGACCAACTACCTGGCGTCGGCCAACCTCCTGTCAGTCAGTGAGGCGCTAGTGACCGCATCGGCCGCTGGCATGGACCTCAACACCTCGTACGAGGCCATCCGGATCTCTTCGGGCAACTCGTTTGTGCACGAGACCGAGGGTCAGGTCATTTTGAACGGCAGCCGGGACATCAACTTCACCATGGACCTGGTGGCCAAGGACGTCGGCCTGTTCGATGCTTTGTCCCGCAGGCTCGACGTGCCGTTGGAACTCTCACCGTTGCTGGTCGAGGTCTTCGAGGACGGTCGGGCCCGCTACGGCGATCGGGAGTTCTCACCCAACATCATCCGGCGACTCGAGGAGGCCACCGGTCTGGACGTGCGGACGTCCGGCTTCCCGGCCGAGATCGTCGATGACGAGCCAGAGGAACCCGGCTACGAGGTGGTGCCGCCTCGATGAGCACGATTCCCGAGGTCATGACTGCCCTCCAGTTGGTGGGCAACGGTGGGCCGGAGATGCTCGTTCTACGCCACGACGTACCTGTCCCGGTCCCGGCCGACGACGAGGTGCTTGTGCGGGTGCGGGCGTGCGCCATGAACAACACCGACGTGAACACGCGGGTGGGTTGGTATTCCAAGGCAGTGACCGGGGCGACGGCCACCGAGGGGTTCACCGCCGTCGATTCGGTGGGAGAAGTGGCCGACGACGCCGCGTGGGGAGGCAGCGGCCTTGCTTTCCCGCTCATTCAGGGGGCCGATCCGTGCGGTGAGGTGGTGGCCGTGGGGGCGACGGTCGACGCTGAGCTGATCGGACGACGGGTATTAGCCGACGGCTGGATTCGTGACCCCGACGACCCGTCGGACCGCTCGAAGGCCGGTTACCTCGGATCTGAACGGGATGGCGGTTACGCCCAGTACTGCGTCATTCCGGTCCGAAACGTCTATCCGATCGATCCGGCCGACGGACCCCCGCTCGACCTCACTGACGCCGAGTTGGCGTCGTTCCCTTGTTCGTGGGCAACCGCGGAACACATGCTCTCCCGCCCGGCGGTGGGTCTGTCCGACACGGTGGTGGTAACCGGGGCGTCCGGCGGGGTGGGATCGGCGCTGGTGCAGCTGGCCAGGCTGCGGGGCGCCCGGGTGGTGGCCGTGACCAGCGCCGCCAAGTTCGCCGCCGTCTATGCCATGGGGGCCGATGCCTGTGTGGATCGGGCCACTGATGATCTGGCCGCAGCGGTGGTTCAAGCGGCAGCCAGTCTGGTCGACAAGGGGTCCGACGGAGGATCCACCATGGCAAGCGGCCGGGTCGACGTGCTGGCCGACGTGGTAGGTGGCCCCGACTTCGCTCCCCTGCTCGAGGTAGTGCGCAGGGGAGGGCGATACACGACTGCCGGGGCCATCGCTGGACCCATCGTGGACCTGGACCTTCGGACGCTGTACCTCAACGATCTCGAGTTGTTCGGTTGCACCGTGTACGAACCGTCGGTGTTCGAAGCGCTCGTCGCCTACATCCAGCGGGGAGAGGTGTACCCGGTGGTGGCCGCTACGTGGCCGCTCGCCGACTTCCATGCCGCCCAGGAGGCGTTCACCGCCAAGTCCCATGTGGGGGCCATGGTCGTCGAGATCCCCTGAGGTCTCGTTGTCGGACACCCGTCCGATCGGAGCCGGTGTCAGGACAAGGGCCGGCTCCCGCGCATGGAAGGGTCAGCCGATGGGTGGGTCGTTGGCGTGGAGCGGGGCGTAGAAGTCCAGGTTCTGCCTGAGTAGGTCCATCGACGTCATGTTGGTTGGGGGCAATTCGCCCTCGTGTACGCCCACCGGTTCGGTGCGGTCGCCCCACGTCAGGGCTATCGACCCCCAGGTGACCCCGCCGCCGAAGGCCGTCAGTACGACGGTGTCGCCAGGTGAGATGCGGCCCGCATCCAGCGCATCGGAGAGGGCCATGGGGATCGATGCCGCTGCCGTGTTGCCCAGGTCGGCGATGTTGACGAAGACTCGTCCCGCTTCGATGCCCAGTCGCCGCGTCGCCGAATCGATGATCCGGGCATTTGCCTGATGGGGGACAACCAGGTCGACGTCGTCGGCGGTTAGTCCGGCCCGTTCGAGCACGCGGGTCGCCGACGCCGAGATGCCCTGGACGGCGATCTTGAACACGGCCCGTCCTTCGAAGTGGAGGCGGGAAATTTCTGGGTCGTTCGTGGCCTGAGGTTCTCCGGCCGATCCCATGGACCTGATGACCATGGTGCCGCCTTTGCCGCCGTCGGCCCCTAGATCGACGGACAGCACCCCGGCCCCATCCTCGGAGGGCTCGAACACCGCGGCACCTGCGCCGTCGCCGAACAGAATGGCCGTTCCGCGGTCCCGGTAGTCCATGGCGAAGTGGAGTTTCTCGGCGCCCACCAGAAGCACCTTGTCGGCGTAGCCCGATTCAATCATCGAGGCGACCACCGACGTGCCGTACACGAAGCCCGAGCAGGCGGCGTTCAGGTCGAAGGCGGCGGAGTTGGAGGCACCGATCCGATCCTGGACCATGGCGGCCACGCTCGGGCAGAGGATCTCCGGGGTGCAGGTGGCCACCACGACAAGGTCGACCTCGTCGGCGTCCAGACCGGAACAGGCCAGGGCCCGACGGGCGGCCAGCTCGGCCATATCGGTTACCTCGACGTGGGAGAGCTGGCGGTTGCGGATTCCGGTGCGTTCGACGATCCACTCGTCGTTGGTGTCCATGAGCTGCTCAAGGTCGGCATTGCTGAGCGACACGGGGGGAACACATTTCCCCCACCCGGTGATCACGGCACGTCGGGACATGGGGAATTTCCTACCACGCACGGACGTTCGGACTCGTTGTCGGTGGCGGCCGGTCCTGTTTCCCGGGTGTGGTGGTTCGTGGTGCTTTGGCTTCGCTACGCCGGTAGGGACGTTCGGCTCTTGTGCCCCCGTAGGCCTGTTCCTACGGTCGAGGACATGGAGCGCCATCTGATGGTCCAGACCGTCGAGTTGCTGGCGCTCCGGGGATACATCGACTTCACGTACGCCGGTAGGTTCGTCTACGTATGTCGGTCGATCAGATGAGCCTGTTCACGGCGCTCCTGGCGTTGGTTGCCGCAGCGGTGGCCTTGGTAGGGGTGGTTCTGTTGACCACCGCTGCCGGCCGGGTGGTACTCGTAGGGTTTCGAACAGACGCCCGACGGCTGGCTTTTTCGGTGGCCGGCGTCTCAACCGCGGCCAGTCTCTGGTTCTCCGAGGTCGGCGGCTTCATCCCCTGTGAACTCTGCTGGTATCAGCGGATCCTCATGTACCCGCTGGTCCTGGTCCTGGGTGCAACCGTCTGGGGAGGTGACGATCTTCTACGTTGGAGGGTCCTCCCGTTCTCGCTCCTCGGGGTGGCCGTGTCGGGCTACCACGTGCAGTTGCAGTGGTTTCCCGACCAGGCGTCCTCCTGTGAGGTGGCGACACCGTGCACCCAGCAGTGGGTCGACGAGTTCGGCTTCGTGTCGATCCCCGTGATGGCGTTCTTCGGTTTCGCTGCCATCACGGTGCTCGTGCTGGCCGCCACTGTTCGCGAGGATGCGGGCCTTCCGGACGGCCCGCGTGCTGGCCGGGACGTGGATTTCGTCACTTCGAAAGAGCGACCATGACCGACAAGATGACTAGTGGCGGAGGTCAGGGACGGACCATCGCGTACGTGCTGGTGGGGGCGGTTGCCCTAGCGCTGGTGGCCGCGCTGACCCTCGGGGGAGGCGAGCCGGTCGGTGATCTCGATGGCAATGAGACCGGTCCGGTGGTGGTGGCAGGCGAAGTCCTGCCCGAGTTTGGCGGCACGTCCGGCGATTCGGCAGTCGGGATGATGGCGCCTGACTTCGACGCCACCTCGTTCGATGGTCGAGAGGTGCTCATCCGTCCCGGTGAAGGGTCGGGCTACGTGTTGGCCTTCTTCGCCCACTGGTGTCCCCACTGTCAGGACGAGGTCCCCAAGCTCGTCGATTGGATCGGACGGGGCGGCATTCCCGACGGGGTCGAGGTGGTGGCCGTATCGACAGCGGTATATCTAGAGCGCGGCAACCCGCCACGGGCTTGGTTGGCCGGTGAGGGTTGGCCGGCCGTCGCGGTGCGAGACGACGACACGGGCACCGTGGCCGACGCGTTCGGGCTTCGGAGTTTCCCGTACTTCGTTGTCGTCGGAACCGACGGGAAGGTGCGCGGTCGGATCAGCGGAGGGCTGGCTCTTGAGGACTGGAACTGGGCGCTCGACCAGGCGGGGCGTTCAGGTGCAGTGCGCACTGGCTCCGGCTCCGCCTGAGTAGGGGACCAGAGAGGCGACGGCCGGCTCGGGACGCTGGCTGCCTGTCTAGACCTGGCGTTGGTGACGGTGAGAGTCGCGCCTTGCGTTAACTACATGAGCCCTAACTGAGGTTTGGATGGGTCCGAACCTACGAGCGGGGTGAGGGGATCACCCTGCCGGTCGCCAATTCCCCCAGGATCCAGCGCGTTGCCGGGGAGTAGACGTCGATAAACACCGCCTCCTCTTCGCCCAAGATCTCGCCCCCGTGAGGTACGCCCGAAGGGGCGTACCAGCCGTCGCCCGGTCCAATCTCCCGGCTTTCCTCTCCCACGGTCAGCCGCATCCGGCCGGACAGCAGCAAGCTGAACTGCTCATGGGGATGACTGTGCATCTCGTAGGTCGAACCCGGCGCGTAGGCGGCCCGGATTAGGTGCATGTGCTCGCCGGTGACTATCTGTGCATCAAGCCCGTCGTCGTCCCAGCGCACCGTGTCGACCTCATCCCAACGAAAGATGCGCCGTGTGAAGATCTCGACACCATGCTCGTTTGTGAGTGATTCGCTCATACTGATCCTCTCTTTTCCCGTTAACTGACCAGGTCGGCACCGCACCTACGAGCCCCAGTTTCGAGTCTGCACCTGATGTAACCCACCCCACCGGCCGGGGCGGCTTCACCTTGGGTCGACTGCAGGAGGCTCAATGGGTGCGACCGAACTGCAAGCGGGAAGTCGCATTTGTGGTCGCGAGCACCACTTCACCTCGAGGGGAGTCAATCGTGACGAATATTCCCGGTGGCCCTTCAGATACTGCGATGTCGAGATCGATGGCACGCAGGGTGCCTGCGAGATCATCGGCGTCGGGCGTTGTGATGGCTAACGCCCTGAGCTCACCCCCGACGGGATTGGTGTCCTTCGGATTGGCACACTCGAGCCAATCGATGAAAAACGGTAAGCGCCCACCGTGTGGACTTCCGATAGGGAACAACAGATCCCACACAAGGAGTTCACCTGATTGCGTCGTGCGCTGGGTGCGATTGGGACCCTGACTCGATACGCCGGCTAGTTCCAGTGCCTTGGCTATGGCGTTGAGATCACCTTCGGCCACCCAGGTGACCATTCCGCCACTCGTCAAGTTGGCGAACTGTGCGCCGGAGTTGCCTTCCTGAGACTGTGCCGGGTCAGGTGCGATGATCTCGAGATAGGTGGAGCCCAGGGACAGAAGTGCGTTGCGAGTTCCGAGACCCACATGCTCTCCTCCGTAAGCCGCTGCTACCCCGAACGTGTCCGCTGCCCACTCGATGCCTTCGTCTAGCGATGCCACGGCGTACATGAAGTGATCGATCCGCGTGGTCAAGATGCTCACCCCCTCTGCCGGCAACGCATCCTTGCAGTCCTCGAGAGAAAGAAACTGCGAACACGTGTGGAAATAGGAATGGTTCTCATTAGTATGAGTTGATGGAAATCTTCTACCTAGTCCTACTCATCGTTGTGGTTTCTCTTGGTCCTGGGCTACTGCCCCAGGTGTTCGTCAACAGGGTCTCATCTCAAGGGCTTGCAGACCTGACTGGCTTCGCGTCCGGGCTCTTGTTGGTTTCGGCGTTTGTAGTCGTAGTCCCTGAGGGCTTTCATACCGCTGCTGAAAGCGGTGGCGGGTTCGCGTTCGATCCCGTGGTCCTTGGTCTTGCTGGTTTGGCGGGATTCAGCTTGCTGTTGGTGTTAGAAGGCTGGGGAATCGGTCACGCTGTTCACGAGGAGCATCACGACCACGAAAGCGGTCACGGCCACGAGCATGTACATCATCCGTACTCATCAGGAGTCGTTGCACTAGGGCTGTCGGTCCACGCTTTGGCAGATGGCCTTGCTATCGGAGCGGCCGCAACATCTGGCGAAACATCGTTCTCGCTGCTCGTAGCGTTTGCGGTGATCGTTCACCGCGTGCCGGCCGCCCTCAGCCTTGGAATCTTCCTGCTACATCAACCGGGGGGTAGGAGAGCAGCCATAAAGGGGCTTTTGTTATTCACTCTCGCCACGCCCGTGGCCATCGTCCTGTCATACCTGGTGCTCGACGGCGCTGATAAGTCAGTTCTGGCCCTCGTGTTGCTTTTCTCGGCTGGGACCTTCGTCTACGTAGCAACGGTCGACACTCTCCCGGCTATACACAATCTGACGACTGGTCGGCGGTCAGTGCGCAACGTGCTGTCAAGTGCGGCAGCGTTCTCCATGCTTCTGATAGTGCTGAATAGCGCTGGGATCTTGGAGCATGGCCATCATGAGATCGACGGTCATCACGATGATGGTCACGTAGGTCATCACGATGATGGTCACGATGATGGTCACGATGATGGTCACGATGATGGTCACGACGATGGTCACGACGATGGTCACGACGATGGTCACGACGATGGTCACGACGATGCCCACGCAGAAGACAGCCGTTGACCATCAAGACTCGAGCCGGTAGTTCGTAGCGCGAATCCAACACCAGGGCGTTTAGGCAGTTTCGAGAAGGCATTGCTCTTGGGGCTGCCTTCTCGAGTTTCGGTGCCCTATGGCCTCTAGAGGGATCGCGTCGCCGTGGGCAGGGGATTGACCGTCGTCGACTAGGCAATCATCCGGTGGTCACGCTCCCAGTCGACGCAACTGGTGGGCAGCGAGAGACCCGGCGACAGCCACCATGACACCAAGAGCTACGAGGCCTGGCCACGTCGTCGACCAGGTGAGGTCACCCAGGAACCCTTGGCGGGCAAACCGCAGCACGTTGGTGACTGGATTCACTCTGGCGACGGTGTGTAGCCAGCCGTTCATGAAGTGAATCGGCACCTGGCCGGTGGACAAGAACATCAAGCTGAACCCGCAGACCTGGATCAGGATCATGGAGCGCATTGTGCGAAACCGATAGACGACTGCCAGGCCGAGAAGGCAGAACGCTGAGGCCATACCCGCCGTAGCCACGTAAACAGTCACCAGGGCAAGCGGTCCGCCGGGCAACCTGAGTCCACCAAGAGCCGAAACTAGTAACACGCCTGTAGTCGGAATCGTCGACCTCAGCGCGCTGTAGGCCATCGTCCCAACCAAGATCGGTACTCGGCTGCCAGGAGTCAGCAACAGCCGATCAAAGAAGCCGTTCTCAATGTCCTCAGCGGTAGTCGATGCACCACCCACCCCTGCAAACACCGCCCCCTGCATGGCGGCGTATACCGCCATCCAATTGAAAACATTGTCGGTCCCATAACCCTCGACCCGAGTGAGCGATCCGAATGCGCCTGTGAAGCTGACAACGAAGATCAGCGGCATCAGCAGCACCGGCATGATCAAGGTTGGCCGCGCCATGATGCGGCGCATCCCCCGACCGCAGATTGCAGAGGCCACCATGCCGGCGAATCTCAGGTCCGTGGAGTGATCGACCGTGACGGCGCTCACGAGGAACCGAGCTTCCGATTCAGGGCGACCACTGCCATCGTCACCGTGGCAACAGAAATCACCAATGGAACGACAAGTGCCTGACCAACGTCTGCCCACGACCAGCCCTCGAGTATGAGGCGCCTGACCGGGTCGATAATCCAAGTCACCGGGTTTGCTTCGGCCACCTCGCGGAACCAGCCGCTCATCAGGTTGGTCGGGAAAAACGCCGAGCTCATGAAGATGCTCGTGAATACCAGCGGAAACGTGGCGTTGACGGCCTCCTGGCTGCCCGTGAAGATCGCCAGCATCTGGCCCAGCCCCCCAATGGCGATGACGAGGAGGACCGCTGCGGCCACCAGCACGACAGCAGCAGCCGGACCACCGGCGATCTCGGCGCCAAACAACAGGAATATGGCGATGATGAGAACCCCTTTGACGGCGGCTACTACTACGGCCCCGCCGAGTCGCCCCAACAACAACGGAAGGCGCGTGCAGGGCGAGGCCCGTAGCCGATCAAAGAAACCGTTTTCGATGTCACGGGCTAGTTCCGTTCCGGCCTCGGTCGCACCGAACGACACTGATTGAACGAGGCTGGCCGGCAGTACGAAGTCGAGAAACGAGTCGACGGCAGGGAAGCCGGGCAACAGGATGGCGCGGGTGAACTGGTGCGTGTAGACGGCGGCCAGCAGCAGCGGAAACACGATCCCTGGAACTACGTTGCCGAGCTGGCGCCATTCCGAGACAACGGATCGGCGGGTAAGGGCCAGAGTTTGGGCTCCGGCGAGGCGAAGCCCTGTTGCCGCACCTCCGCTCACAGTTGAAGATTCACTTTTCGGCCCCCTCGAGGCGACGGCCGGTCGCGTCGGCGAACACGTCATCAAGACTGGGCAGGTCAAGTTCTAGGTGTGAAACGGTTACTCCGGCGTCATCTAGGGCCCGAACCACCTCGGCCACCCGTGCAGCACCTCCGTCGAGACCAATGGCGCAGCGACCCTCGAAAGCCGGACGCTCGGGTCCGAAGCCGATAAGAACGCTCCGAGCCGACTCGAGGAAGACAGGGTCGACGTCCACCCGCAGCGTCGGAGAACCGACCGTCGACTTGAGATCTGCCGGTGAGCCTTCGCGAACCAGCCGGCCATGGTCGATGATGGCGATCCGGCCGGCCAACTCGTCCGCCTCTTCGAGGTACTGGGTGGTGAGGAAGACCGTCGTTCCCAACTCGCTGTTGAGCCTGCGCACCTCCTCCCAGAGAGCAAGTCGGCTCGTGGGGTCGAGTCCAGCAGACGGCTCGTCGAGGAAAAGGATGCTGGGCTCATGCACCAGCGAGAGAGCCAGGTCTAGGCGCCTCCGCATGCCCCCCGAATAGGTGGCCACACGCCGGCTCGCCGCACCCGACAGTCCCACCCTCGCTAGGAGTTCCGCTCCACGATTCTTGGACTCCGATCGAGAGATGCCGTGGAGCACCGCTTGAAGTCGCATCAATTCGTTCCCCGTCATGAGCGGATCAATAGAGGCGTCCTGCAAGGCCACACCGATAATCCGTCGGACAGCGGCGGCCGACTTCTCTACGTCGTGACCGTCGATTCTCGCAGTACCCCCGGTGGGTCGAAGCAGGGTGGTCAGCATCCGAACGGTGGTCGACTTGCCGGCACCGTTAGGTCCGAGAAAGCCAAAGATCTCACCACGGGCAACGGACAGGTCGATTCCTTCGACGGCGACCACCTCACCGAAGGTTCTCTTGAGGCCACTTGCCTCAATCACGACGTTGTCCGCCACTCGTAACCCCGTGTTCTCGTCCATATGCGGCTCTTCCTACTCGCTGAACCCCACCCCGATGCCAGACGAGCGACGCTCTACTGAGCGGAGTCGTAATATCTCCCTCAAGTCTCACCTTCTTTACCGCTTAATCCGGAGTCGTCGTGTCGCGCTGGGCTGAGAATCTGATGAGGTCGCTGGATGGGCGAGCCACCATGGTCGAAACTGACCTTGGGCCAGTCCAGGTCGCCCGAGAAGGCGATGGACCCAGAGTGTTGAGCATCCACGGTTCGCCCGGTGGGTTCGACCAGGGCCTGGTCTGGGCCCAACGCCTGCGCACCGGCGGCTGCCAACTGATCGCTCCGTCACGACCCGGGTATCTCCGGACACCACTTGATTCCGGTCGAAGTCCGTCCGAACAGGCCGACCTATACGCATCAATGCTCGACGCCCTCCACATCGACAAGGTGACGATCCTGGGCATCTCGTCAGGCGGCCCGTCGGCAGTCCATTTCGCCGCCCGACATCCAAATAGAACCAAAGCGCTGCTTCTTGACGCAGCCGTACTGTTGCCGATCTCCCCAGTGAGCAACGCGATCGAGCGAGCGATCTTTGAGTCCGGTGCCGGGGTCTGGCTCTCATGTCAGATAGCGAAAAGGTGGCCAAGGCTGACGGCGGCATTCGTGGTTGACGTTCTGTCAGCCGGGCTGAGCAAGGACCGCAAACGGGATGCAGTGGATTGGATCACTTCCAGTCCGGCACGACTCGACTGTGTTGTTGAACTCCCCGCCTCCCTCGCACCGAGGAGATTTCGAAAGTCTGGGCAGAGGAACGATGAATCAAATGAGATCAACCTTGAGCCACTCCCCTTCGCCGAGGTGACGGCGCCAACGCTTATCGTCCAAGGCAACAACGATGCCTTTCCTCTCATCGACCACGCCATCAGCGCTGCCAGCAAGATTCCTGATGCCGAGTTGATGTTCGTCGAAGAGGGCCATCACGGATTGCCTTGGTGTCGACACATTGACGCAGTTGCTCGGCGGCAACTCGAACTCTCGCTCGCCTAGTAGGTCTCTATTGACTAGTAGGTCTCTATTGATCGGAACCGAACCTGGACGATGACGATCTAGGCCAAGACCTGGGGCTCTCTAATGTGCACGTAGAGGCTTTCTGGGTGGCGCTGAACGAGCGCGAAGACACAGCGGACTTGGTCGAGATTACGGCTCTGCTGCGAGTGGCCACCCGTGTAGGGGCTTCCGAAATATGGTTACCAGCGCAGCTCCCAATAGAACTACCTATAGCGCAGACGTATCTGGGAGGTCGGATCGCGGAACCGAGAGGTGGAGGCCAATGAGAGCAGCGGTGCTCCACGGGGTGGGTGAACCGCTCACCATCGAAGACGTCAAGTTGGACAACCCGTGGCCGCACGAGGTGGTCGTACGGACGGCCGCCTGTGGCGTCTGTCGTAGCGATCTGCACTTCATCGAGGGCCACTACGGCACTGACCTCCCTGTCGTCCTAGGTCACGAGGCCGCGGGTGTTGTCGAGGCTGTTGGGTCTGAGGTGACCTACGTGCAGCCCGGCGACCGGGTCATCACCTGCATGTCGGTGTTCTGCGGACGCTGCGCCGATTGCACCGGTGGCCGCCCCTATCTGTGTACGAGCCCGGACGTGCGCCGTGGCCCCGATGATCCGTCTCGGCTGACTCTCGACGGCGAACGGGTCGCTCAACTCTACGAACTGTCCGCATACGCAGAGCAGATGCTGGTACACGAGAACGCCACAGTGAAGGTACGTGACGAGATGCCACTGGATCGGGCGGCTCTCATCGGCTGCGCCGTGATGACTGGTTTCGGTGCCGTCGTCAACACCGCTCGAGTGTCTCCGGGTGCCACCGTGGCGGTAATCGGTTGTGGCGGCGTCGGTCTTTCGGCGGTTAATGCCGCCGCTATCACCGGCGCTGGACGGATCATCGCCGTCGACGTGGCCGAAGCCAAACTGAGCCTGGCCAGCTTGGTGGGCGCTACCGACGTGGTCGACGCCTCTCGGGAGAACCCGGTCGAGGCCGTCCTGGAGCTGACCGCGGGCGGGGTCGACTTCTCGTTTGAGGCATTGGGTCGCCGTGAGACAGCGGAGCAGTCGTTCCAGATGTTACGTAGTGGCGGCACCGCAACGGTGATCGGCATGGTGCCCGAAGGCCAGATGATGGAGGTCGAGGCGGCCAAGCTCCTCGAGGAAAAATCACTCCAAGGTTCCAATATGGGCTCGAACCGGTTCCGGGTGGACATGCCGCTACTCGTCGAGCACTACCTCGAGGGGCGCCTCCTCCTCGACGAGGTGACTGCCCGGCACATCCACCTCGACGAGGTGGATGAGGCCTTCCACGAGATGCGTACCGGTGGCCTTGGCCGCAGCATCGTCGTGTTCGATGGGACTCGTAGGGGAGGCTTCACCCGTTAAGTGGGGGAGGCTCTACAGTTTCGTAAATCTGTGAAAACCTGTGTGTGCTACACCATGCTCTCTTGATGTCTGCGTCCGGGAAGGCCTTCGATTCGATCGAGCGCCAGTGGTGCGCGGCGTCGTAGGCCCCGTCGGGTCGAACCACCAGACCCCAGCAGCAAGGACCTCACCATGACTTCCCGTCCACTCGACGGCATCCGGATCGTCGATCTCACTCATGTTCTCGCCGGGCCGTACTGCTCGTACCAGCTCGGCCTGCTCGGCGCCGACGTGATCAAGGTCGAGCCTCTCTCCGGCGATCTTGTCCGCCCGTGGAGGGGTACCCGGGAGCAGGTTATGTCCGGCATGGGCACCGGGTTCATGGCCCAGAACGCCGGCAAACGCAGCCTGTCGGTCGACATCTCCCAGCCCGAGGGGAGCGACCTCGTCCTCGAACTGGCCGCTGGCGCCGACGTGTTTCTCGAGAATTACCGTCCCGGCTCGCTCGCCCGCCACGGCCTCGGCTACGACGACGTCGCTGCGGTGAACGACACGGTCGTGTACGCCTCGATCTCAGCGTTCGGCCAGACCGGACCGCACGGCCACCGCCCGGGGTTCGACGATGTCATCCAGGGGACATCCGGCTTCATGGCCACGAACAAGCGCGACCGGGGCCCGGTCCGTACCGGTGGCCCGGTACTCGACTATGCGACCGGCATGCACGCAACCTCCGCGATCCTGGCCGCGCTGATGCTGCGCAACCAGACCGGCGAGCGCCAGCGAGTGGACGTCGCGATGCAGGACGTCACCATGCTGCTCGTCAACTACGACACCACTGCCGCCTCTCAACACGGCGGCGTCTCCGAACTGAACGAGGACATCGAAGCCCCCATGCTCGGGCGGTTCGCTACCGCCGACGGTTACGTGATGCTCGCGGGCTACCTACCCCGTCACTGGCAGGCCATCGCCGCTGCTATCGGTCTCGATGAACTCACCGACGTGGAGTTCGAAGACCTCTTCGCCCGCAGCGACGAAATTCAAGCCCTCGTCGAGGCCCGTCTCCTGGAGAGAACCACCGACGAATGGGACCGAATCTTCGCTGAAGCTGGTGCGGTCGGCGGCGGCGTCCGCGAGCTCGCCGAAACCTTCGCCTCCGGCCAGCCCGACGCCCGCGGCATCACCGAACCGCTCCACACACCGGTCGGCGAAATCCACGTCACCACCAACGGCTACCGGATCAACGACCAGGCCTGGGGCCCTCGCTCCAGCGTGCCGATGCTCGGCGAACACTCCCGCGACCTGCTCGGCGAACTCGGCCATGACGACGCCGCCATCGACGCCCTCATTACCGACGGCGTGATCCGCCAGCACGATGCCTGAGCCCAAGATGCGCTGGTCCGAGAGGCTGCGGACTGACCTGGGTCGCCGCGCGGCCGTCATCAACACGGAGCGCGGTCACGTAGAGGTCGCCCGAGAAGGCTACGGAACTCCTGTGCTGGTGATTCACGGCGGCCCCGGCGGTTTCGATCAGGGGTTGATGTACAGCCGCCACCTCCGCGACAACGGGTGCGAGCTCGTCGCCCTGTCTCGTCCCGGCTATCTACGCACGCCGCTCTCGTCGGGTCGAACGCCGACCGAGCAGGCCGACCTGTACGCGGCCGTACTCGACGCCTTGAAGATCGACCGAATCACAGTGCTCGGCTACTCCGCAGGCGGCCCATCAGCGCTACATTTCGCGGCCCGCCACCCCAGTCGGGTCAGGTCGCTACTCCTCGATTCGGCGGTACTAGACCACTACGACTCATCAGAAAGCCTGGTCGAGCGGTTGTCGCTCTTCTCGACCTTTGGTGCGTGGTTCTGGCACACGGTGGGCCATCGCTGGCCGAAGGTTGCAACGTCCGTGCTCATCGACAGCACCACTACAGGCCTCGACAAGGTCCAGAGGCGAGCAGCAGTGGAGTGGATCATGACTGACCAG
Source organism: Acidimicrobiales bacterium (assembly GCA_030747595.1). Lineage (NCBI taxonomy): Bacteria > Bacillati > Actinomycetota > Acidimicrobiia > Acidimicrobiales > Acidimicrobiales bacterium. The sequence continues at coordinate 82,264 of JASLKK010000004.1, forward strand.
GAGCGGGTCGAGTCTGTTCAGGAGATGTTGACCTCGTTCGCACCGTGGAAGCTACGGCGAGCAGGGTTCGACAACGACGTAGACAACGAAGACCCTCTGGCACCACTGCCGATCGCAGAAATCACGTGCCCGACCATGATCACCCACGGGATGAATGACGGTGCAGTCCCCGTGGAACTCGCCATACGGGCGAGCGAGTCCCTCAAGAGTGCAGAACTCGTACTGATCGATGAAGGTCATCACCTCCTGCCTGTCGCTCGGCACTTCGAGGCGGCAATGGAACGGCGCCTCGAGTTCGTTCACTCCGACAACTGACTGAGGCCCATCGTCCACTTCCCCTAGTCATTGGCTGAAAACCCGAGAAGGCAGCGCCAAAAGCGCTGCCTTCTCGAAACTGCGAACACGTGCACGCAAAAACTGCGAACACGCCGTGGTGGAGCTGGGGGGAATCGAACCCCCGTCCGTCGAAGGGTGACCGTGCGTGATACGACCGTTCCCGAGACTGTGGCTTAATGGCTGCCACCCCGCCGGGTCGGGCGGGCCACGAGGGCCCCGCCACGGGGTCTTTCCCCCGGGTCAGCGTTCTTTCACGCCGTCAGCAGTCTGTCCCAGCTGTCTCCACCGCTTCTGTTGCCGGGTTGCGGTGGACCGACCCCGCGTGCCGTTACCGGTCGCGATGACTCTCGGTCACCTGACTAGGTCAGGCGGCGAGAGCGAGATCGTCCGTCTTGGCGTCTCTGTTGGTGCCCCGTTTAAGGAGTCTGGGCCACTCCGGTCGCACGTCACGACCACTGCAATCGGCGTCGAAACCGATCAGCCCCGTGGTCGGTGGCCCGCAGGCCACCATGTGCGGATATCAAGTGCTCGGTTGTCAAGTTGTCCGGATTCGTCCCGGTCCGGTATCGGGAACCGGTGCTTCATCCGCTTGACAAGGGTATCGCCGGCCTGTGACCCCCGGTTTCGATGGACCGGTGTCTGAGAACCCCACTGGGCAGACAGGCCTGCCAGACTCCGGTGATCGACGACCAACGTGCTGCCTCCTACGCGTTCATCCCCTCCACTGACGTCCCCCCGGTCGTCGAGCGGGCCGAGGGCTGCACACTCTTTTTCGCCGACGGACGCGAGGTCATCGATGCTGGTGGGGGAGCCATTGCCGTCAACATCGGGCACGGACGCTCCGAGGTGGCCGATGCTGTAGCCGAAGCCACCCGACGGGTGTCGTACGTGATCCCGCCGTGGGTGACGGAGGAACGTGTCGCCCTGGTCGAACTGCTCCGTAACCGCTGGCTGCCGCCAGAGTTGACCCGGGTGGGCTTCACCAGCGGAGGATCCGAATCAGTCGACACGGCCATCCGGCTGGCCATCACCCACTTCACGTCAGTCGGACAACCTCAACGCCGCAAGGTCATCGGCCGAGAAGCTTCCTACCACGGGGTGACCCTTGCCTCCCTCGCCGTCGGCGGCCACCGGGCCCGCCGGTCCGGGTTCGAACAGGTGCTCGTTGACCATCCACGGATGCCGAACTTCGATACCGAGGGTCTGGTCAGGGTGATTGAGACTGAGGGGCCGGAGACAATCGCCGCGGTGATCGCTGAGCCGGTCATCGGAGCCACGGCGGGCGCCCTGATCCCCCCCGATGACTGGTGGCCCGACGTTCGGACGATCTGTGATGATCACGGGATCCTGCTGATCACAGATGAGGTCATGACCGGCTTTGGGCGTACCGGCCGGAAGTTCGGCATCGACCACTGGGATGTCGTGCCCGACATCCTGGTGGGCGGCAAGGGCCTATCCGGCGGCTACGCGCCGCTCGGCGGGGTAGTCGCCACCGACCAGGTGGTCACACCCATCGCCGAGGCCGGTCGTGGCCTGATGTTTTTCACCTATTCGGCCCACTCGGCGGCCTGTGCGGCCGGTATCGCCGCATTGACAATCCTTGAGGACGAGGACCTGGTGGCGGCCAGTACCAAGAAGGGCGCCGACTTCTTGGAACGGCTGCGCCTCCTGGAGGCCCATCCCAACGTCACCGAGGTGCGGGGCCTAGGACTGATGATCGGTATTGAGCTGACGGCCAACCCAGTGACCGGTGATTCCGTCAGCGAGTCGTCAGGCGGGCTGGGCGCCCGGGTGGTAGCCGAGGCCCTGCGGCGCGGCGTGTGGGTCTATCCGGCGGGGGACGGCCACGTGCCCGATGCCCTGCTCATCGGACCGCCGTTCACCATCACGGACGTCGAGATGGACCGGGTGGTCACCGTGGTGACCGAGTCGATCACCACCGTCTGTGGCGTCTGACGGCCTGGACTTTCAACGCCGGCGTACGGCCCCCATGGCCCGGTCGGCCTCGCGGTCGGCCTCCTTGCGGGCCAGCGCCTGGCGCTTGTCGTGCAGCTTGCGGCCTCGCGCCAGGGCTACCTCGACCTTGGCGTTGCCACCCTTGAAGTAGAGCTTGAGTGGCACCAGTGTGAGACCCTCGAGGTTCATGCGCTCGATGATGCGGCGGATCTCGGCGCGGTGCAACAGCAACTTGCGGGGCCGGTCGGGGTCGTGGCCCATGGACTCACCGCCGCTCATGGCGTACGGCGGCACGTGCATGCCGACTAGCCAAAGCTCGCCCTTGTCCTCGCGTCCGAACGCTTCGGCGATCTGGACCTTGGCACCCCGGATCGACTTCACCTCGCTACCGCGCAGGACGAGACCCGCCTCCCACGAATCAAGGAGGTCGTACTCGTGCCGGGCCCGGCGGTTAGAGGCGACCGTGCGGTCGATTTCGTCTGCCACGGGCCAGATCGTACCGGCGACCCCTGTTGAGGCTGGGTCGGAACAGCGTCCCGACGGGCCCCGGGGGCGCCGTTAGCCTCGTCGCCGATGGGAGACGACCGGCCGGAGATCCTGACGCTGACCAGCGACGTGCATGCGGCGATGGTCGATCGGGCCCTGACGCAGATGCCCGCCGAAGCCTGCGGTCTGTTCACCGGTGCGCCCGGCACACTGCACGTCGACGGCTACCACCCAATGGCCAACAAGGCTGGTCCCGACGAGGCATGGAAGCTCTACGTATTGGACGGCCAGGAGATGCTCGACGTCGAAGCTGAGGCTGACTCGGCGGGCCGGGCCGTGCTCGGCGTCATGCACAGCCACACCCACACCACCGCCTATCCGTCGCCCACCGATGTTGCTGACGCTGGCCGGTTCGACCCTTTCGGGTCGTGGATCTTCGTGATCGTGTCGCTCAAACATCCCGATCCGACGCTACGGGCCTACCGGATTCTGGACGGCGGCATCACCGAGGTGCCCGTCGAGACCGAAAGCCTGATTGTCTCCTAGATTCTCTCTCGTTCTCCCGCCGACCCTCTCTCGAACCCAACAATCGGACCCACCGCCGCTCAGCGGCGCAGGTAAATCGATCGACTAGCCCATGGAGGCACCGTGTCCCAGTCCAGTCCCCGTCCCGACGGCCGTGCCGATGACGAACTCCGGCCTATGTCCTTTGAGCGGGACTTCACCGAGATGGCCGCCGGTTCGTGTCTGGTCACCTTCGGCCGCACCCGTGTGCTGTGCACCGCGTCGGTGGGTGACGGCGTGCCGCCATGGCTTCGGAACACCAACCGCGGCTGGGTGACCGCCGAGTACTCGATGCTTCCAGGGTCCAGCCCAGAACGCATCCGACGCCGTACCTCGGGGCGTGATCAGGAGATCCAGCGCCTCATCGCCCGCTCGCTGCGGGCCGTCGTCGACCTTGAGGCGATGCCCGAGATGGAACTCACCGTGGACTGCGACGTGCTCCAGGCCGATGGCGGCACCCGTACCGCGTCGATCTGTGGTGGTTTCGTTGCCCTTCACGACGCCTTCACCCGGCTGGTGGCCGCCGGCGACTTACCGGTTTCACCAATCATCGAGGAACTAGCCGCTATCTCGGTGGGCGTCGTCGACGGTGCCCCCCGGCTCGACCTGCCCTACGTCGAAGATTCCACGGCCCAGGTCGACTTCAACGTCGTCATGACCGGCTCGGGTCGTTTCGTCGAGGTACAGGGCACCGCCGAGGGTCAGGCCTTCGAACGCTCCCAACTCGATGCGCTCGTGGACTTGGCCACCGGCGGAATAGCCGACATCGTCGAGGCCCAGCGGGCCCTTTTGGCTACGCCGCCCGCCACCCGGACCTGACCGACATCGAAAACGAGGCCGAGACCGGGGCGCCAATGGGGGACTCTGCGGCGCTGCCCCGCCTGGTGATAGCCAGCGCAAATCCCCACAAGGTGGCCGAGATCAGCTTGGTCATGGAGGGTCTGGCCCACCTCGAACCCCGACCGGCCTGCGTGCCCGATGTGGTCGAGGACGGCGACACCCTGGAAGCCAACGCCCGCCTGAAGGCCATGGCCATCTGTGAAGCCACCGGAGCGGCCGCGGTGGCCGACGACACCGGTCTGGAGGTCGACGCCCTCGGTGGTGCGCCCGGCGTGCACTCGTCCCGCTACGCGGCGGATGGGGGTACCGGCGCCGAGGGCGACGCGGCGGCCAACACCGCTCGTCTACTCGGTGAACTAGCGGGCGTTCCGGCCGGTCGTCGGACGGCACGGTTCCGAACCGTGGCCCTCGTGCGGCACCCCGACGGCACCGAGCTGATCGCCACGGGCACCGTTGAGGGGCACGTCATCGAGGAACCGGCTGGTGATGGTGGCTTCGGCTATGACCCGGTGTTCGTACCCGTGGAGGGCGACGGTCGAACGTTTGCTGAGATGGGCGACGACAAGCACGCCATCTCACACCGTGGCCGGGCCTTTCGCGATCTGGCGAGGCGCCTAGATCGCTCCTGAACTTCCGGTTCGTCCCGTCGTCCCACTGCGGCGGTTTCGGGACGTCTCCCGGTGGCGGGTATCTCAGTTCGAGGGACTGGTGGACCCGAGGGTCGACCGTCAGTTCTGGGAGATGTCCGCGCCAGTCAGGCCCGGTCCGAGGAACCGATCGAACTCCGCGTCGGTGACCGGTTCGGAAAAGTGGAAGCCCTGGGCCTGGTCGCAACGCAGGCGTCGGAGAATCCTGAGCTGCTCATCGGTCTCCACTCCTTCGGCTACCACCCGCAGACCAAGGCTGTGGGCCAGCGCAATGGTGCCGGTCACGATGGCTGTGTCGTCGCCGTCCCGTTCGGCTGCCGGCACCGGATCACGGACTTCGTCCTCTCGGAGACCGGCCACGAAGGACCGGTCGATCTTCAGGAAGTCGATGGGGAATCGCTTGAGGTACGCCAGGGACGAGAACCCGGTCCCGAAGTCGTCCAGGCCCATCCGTACGCCGAGGGCAGTTAACTCGCCGAGCACCGACCCGGTCACCGGATTAGCTGCAATCAGGGCACTCTCGGTGAACTCGAGGGCCACGTGGGTCGGGTCGACCCGGTTGTCAGCCAGCGTGGATGCGACCAGACGGGGGAACATCGGATCCGACAGCTGACGAGCCGACACGTTGACGGCCATCGATAGCGGCTCGTCGCCGGAGCTCACCTGGGACCGCTCATTCCACGCGGCGAGGCGACTCACGGCAATGGTCAGCACCCGGGCACCCAGATCGGCAATGAGTCCCGTGTCCTCGGCGATGTCGATGAACTGGGCCGGCTGGAGCAGTTCGCCGCTCGAGGCCCGGATCCGTGCGAGGGCCTCAGCGCCAACCACCCGGGCATCGGCCAGACGAATCACCGGCTGGAAGTGAACCTCGATTCGGTCCTCGTCGAGTGCCGAGCGGAGCTCCTGCTCGACCGAATGGCGGCGCACCGCCTGGGCCCGTAGGTGGGCACCGAACATGACCGCACGGTCGCGGCCACCCTCCTTGGCCCGGTACATGGCGGTGTCGGCGTCGCGTAGCAGGTCGGCCGGGGTCTCGGTGCCGTGGGCCACCGCTATGCCCACGCTGGCCGACATCACAGTGGTGTCGGCACCGAACGCCACTGGGCGGGCCAGAGCGGTTCGGACCCGTTCGGCGGCGGCCAGGGCATCAGTGGTCCGAACCATGTCGGCAATGACCACCACAAACTCGTCGCCACCAAGACGGGCCACTAGGTCACCGGGACGGATGGTCCGTTCGAGGCGTCGGGCAGCCTCCCGGAGCAGGTCGTCGCCGACGCCGTGGCCCAGGGAATCGTTAACCACCTTGAATCGGTCGAGGTCCAAGAACAGCACGCCGACCATCCGGTCGTGGCGGGCCGCTCGATGCAACGCATCTTGAAGTCTGTCCAACAGCAAGGCTCGGTTAGGGAGCCCGGTGAGCTCGTCGTGATAAGCCCGCTCCTCGAGCTGGGCGGCCACCTCAACTCGTTCAGTGACGTCCCGGGCGTTGACCACCACGCCGGCTACCGCCGGATTGCCGAGCAGATTGGTGGCCACGATCTCCATGTGGCGCCAGCCGCCCTCGGCGTGGGCTACTCGCGCCTCGGCGGCCGGTGACATTCCGGGGCGGGCCACCACCTCGGCGGCCCGGGCGCCCAACATTCCGACATCGTCGGGGTGGACCACTTCAGTGACGTCCAGACCCTCGAGTTCGTGAGCTTGGCTTCCGAGGATGCGGGCCACTGCCGGGCTGGCGTAGACGATGCGTCCGTCCTCGCCGATCACGCACACCAGGTCCGATGCGTGCTCGACCAGGGCGGCCAGGCGGATCTCGGATGCTTCGACGCGTTCCTGGGCGGCGTGCAGGTCGGTGAGATCGCGACCCATGACCGAGATGGCGTCCACGGCACCTTCCTCGTCGCGGTGGGTCACCAGGATCGCCGAGATAGGCACAGTCCCGCTGTCGCCCACCAGTCGGAGCTCGCCTCGCCACGTTCCCTCGGACCGGACTGTGGGCAGCGCCGCGGTGGCGTACCGAGCCTGGGACCAACCATCCAACAGGTCCAGGATGCGAACCGGCTCACCGGTCCGGGAGGTCGTTACGGCACCGTGGCGCTGTAGGGCGTCGTTGGCCCACACCACGTATTCGCCTGAAGGGTCGAGTACGGCCACCGGATCGGGTGTGGCCTCCAGCACTCGGGTCAACTCGTGGGCCCGACGAGTCTCGTCCATTTCGTCGGAGACGTCGACCACGGTCAGGAGAGCACCCGTGCCACCGGAAGAACCCGAAGTCACGGGTGTGGTGGACAGGTCAACCCAGCGGGTGGAGCCATCGGCGGCCAGGAACCGGAGTCGACCTCGCAGTGCTGTCCCATTGTCTAGCGAACGAGTCAGATCGGCCAGGAAGTCAACCCGGCCGTCGGGGTCGATGTCGGCGGCCCAGCCATCGCCCAGGGCATCTTCGGCGGGCTGGCCGGTGGTGGATTCCCAGTGGGCGTTCACCCGGACGGCCCTGCCCGTCTCGTCCAACCTCGCCGAACCTGTCGGAGCCGCGTCAACCAGGCCGTCGAGAACGTCAGGTGTCGCGGAATCAGACGTCGGGGGCGCGGGCAACTCGGTCACGTGCGGACGGGGGGATTCGAACCCCCACGCCTTTCGGCGCCGGCTCCTAAAGCCGGTGCGTCTGCCAGTTCCGCCACGTCCGCGTCACTGAACCCTATGGGGTTCGGTTCAAATGCCCGGTTCAGTGCATCTCGCCGCGGCGCACGATCACCTTGTCGATGATCCCGTATTCGCGGGCCTCGTCGGCGGTGAACCAGCGGTCGCGGTCGCTGTCGGACTCGATGGTCTCGACCGTCTGACCGGTGTGTCCGGCGATGCGTTCCTGCAGCATTTTCTTGGTGTAAGCCATCTGCTCGGCCTGAATGGCGATATCGGAGGCCTGCCCACGGACCCCACCGAGGGGCTGGTGCATCATGATCCGGGCGTGGGGGAGGGCGTAGCGCTTCCCCTGGGCCCCGGCGCACAACAGGAACTGGCCCATCGAAGCACCCAGACCCATGCAGATGGTGCCCACCTCGGGGCCCACGAACTGCATGGTGTCGTAGATGGCCATGCCGGCTGTGACCGAACCGCCGGGTGAGTTGATGTACATCCAGATCGGTTTCTCGGGATCCTGGGCCTCTAGGAAGAGCATCTGGGCAATGATGAAGTTCGCCATGTCGTCGTTCACGTCGGTGCCGAGGAAGACAATGCGGTCCTTCAGCAGCCGGGTGTAGACGTCGAACCTGCCGTGCTCGAGAGCATCAACGTCGGCGGCCATCGGTGAGAGTGAGGGGGCGTTCATGGAGGCGCAGGGTAGCGGCGCGGCCGGTCAGGCCTGCGCCGCCTCGGCGCGGGCACGCAGGTCCGACACGGCGTGCTCAAGGCCCTCCGGGTCCCGGAACAGGGCGCTTCCTGAAACCAGCCGATCAGCGCCGGCGGACACCACGTCGGCCACCGTCGATGGTCCGATACCGCCGTCGACCTCCACTGAGCAGTCGTAGTCCTCAAGCATGGCGGCCACTTCGGCGACCTTTGCCTCAAGGGGGATGTAGGCCTGTCCGCCGAATCCTGGGTTGACCGTCATGACCAGCACCACGCCCAGTAGGTCTCGTACATGGCGGATCACGCTGGCCGGGGTGTGCGGGTTCAACGCAACTCCGGGGGTGGCGCCCAGTTCGGCAATGTGACCCAGCGTGCGGTGCAGGTGGTCGCACGCCTCGGCGTGGACGAGCACCGTCGAACAACCCGCGGCGACGTAGCGGTCGATGATGCGATCGGGTTCAACCACCATGAGGTGGGCCTCGAACTCCAGGTCGACCAGCGGTCGGATCGACCCGATGACGTCGGGCCCGAACGTCAGGTTGGGCACGAACACGCCGTCCATGACGTCCCAGTGGATGAGATCAACACCGGCCTTCTCGAGTGTCTGGCATTCCTCTCCAAGGCGGGAGAAGTCGACGGGCAGAACCGACGGGGCGATCCTCACGGGGCGTGACATCAGCCGAGACTAACCCGGTGTCACGGAGTCGACGGCACGTGAATCGGCGGCTTCGACCGGTTTGCGGCGGAATCGCAAGCGCTCGGAGTAGGGGTAGAACTCGGGCAGGTCGCGGCGGGCCAGGCGACTCTGGACGTCCTTCCAGAAGGCCACCGTGTACAGGTCGGCATGCACCTCGTCGAACCGCTTGCGAACCTCTGACGACACGTCGCTGGGGAAGGCCATGAAGGTTGGGAACTGCTCAGGGAACACGTCACCCGGCTCCACCGAGAACCACGGCTGGGATCGCATCTCGTCGGCCGGATCATCGGTTTGGGGGATGGCCCGGAAGCGGCACTCTTCAAGCAGCACCAGTTCGTCGTAGTCGTAAAACACGACGTTGCCATGACGGGTCACGCCAAAGTTCTTGGTGAAGAGGTCGCCGGGGAACACGTTGGCGACTGCCAGATCCTTGATGGACCAACCCCAGTCGATGGCCGCGGCTACCGCCTTGTCAGTCGACATCTCTCGCAGGTACAAGTTCAGCGGGTACACCTGCCGTTCCGAGTAGACGTGTCGGATCACCACCTGGTCGCCGACTACCCGGACCGACTCGGCCGCCGTTGCCAGGAGCTCCTCGAGCAGGTCAGGATCGAAGCGGTCTTTCTCGAACGACAGGTTCTCAAACTCCCATGCTTCGACCATACGGCCCACCCGGTCATGGTTGTAGACGAGGTCGTAGCGACGCTTGACGGCGTCCCGGGTGGTGTTCTTCGGGGGGTCGAACCGGTCCTTGATGATCTTGAAGACAACGTTGAACGAGACCAGGGTAAAGACGGCCATGACCATTCCCGGGGTGCCGCGGGTGCGGACGAACTTGTCGTGGGAGTGGTCAAGATGCCGGTACAGCGAACGGTAGAGACTGGTCTTGCCGTGCTGAGGAAAGCCGATCGCCGTGTACAACTCGGCTAGTGACTTCATGGGCAGCAGTGACTTGAGGAAGCCGACCAGTTCAGACGGGTTGGGCCACTCCACAAAGAAGTGCGACCGGGTGAAGCTGAACAGACGGCTGGCGTGGGACTCGGTGACCAGGACCGTGTCGACCCGCAGGCCGTCGTCGCCGTGCACCACAGGGATGACAATGGGTGTCACTCGGTTTAGTTGTCGGAGACGTCCCACCAGGTAGGCGCCCTTGTTGCGGTAAAAGACGGGTCGGAGCATGTCGATGCCGTCGGCTAACAGGCTGTCCCACTCATCGAGGAGAAACGAGTCGATGCGGGCCGCTACTCGGCGGGAGTCACCGTCGATGTCGGCCCACGGGGCGTCGAAGGCCGCCGCTTCGAGGATCTCGCGGACCATGGCCGCGGTGTCGCGCACCCGGGTGGCCGTGGTGAACAACTCGGCCCGGCCTTCGCCCCGCGAGATGGTGGTGGCGCCGAACCATCGGAGTTCGACGTCGTTGTCGACTCCGATGGTGGTAAAGATCCGGCGGGTCACTGAGTTGAAGAATGTTTCGGCCAGACCGAAATCGCTGCGGTCGGCGATCCGCTCCTTGTAGTGGCTGCGTCCGGACCGCCAGATTCCACGCCGGTCGGCCACACCGTCGACCAACGGGCGGACCCGGTCCACAGTGGTCACCACGGTGGCCCGGTGCATGAGGAGTCGCCGGTCGGCGTCGTCGCCGCCGGCGCTCCAGTTTCGATCCGTGAAGTGCGCGCCGGCTCGACGTGACACCTTCCGGAAGCCGGCGATGTAGTCGACAAAGCCGGCCAGGATGGTGTCGGCGATCTGGTGACCGATTCGATCGTCGTCTCGCTCGGAGTTCTGGTGGTCGCTCACGCTGACGGTTCGTCCCCGTGCGCCTGACGTTCCTCCCAGAAGGCCTGCCAGGTCGGGTCGGCTTCGGGCAGGGTGCCCCAGCCGTCGTGGTTGGTTGGCCAGTTCGCCGGGGGCAGGCCAACCGGGTTGGCGCCAACCTCGGCGCCGTAGAACAACTGGTGCTTTCGGCCCACGAACAGCCACTGTCCGTCCACCCGCCGGTACCGGTCGTCGTAGCGGATCGTCTGGTGGATCCAGCGATCACCGTCCTGGATCTCTGCCCGACAGTAGACGTGGCCGGTGGCGTCGTCGTCGCCCTGAAGATCAATCTGGTGGGTGCCCACGTGGAGAATGGTCACCCCGATGGCGCCCAGCTGGCCGGCCAGATTCTCACGGAGGGCCTCGATGCCTCGTACCGGTTCACCGGATGGGTCGCGTCCCACCAGCACGTCGGGCACGAACAGGGCCACCAGAGCGTCGAGATCGCGCTGGTCGGTAGCCACCGCATAACGGGCGACCAATTGGCGGATATCGGCTTCGGCGATCAAACGGGCCAGGGGGCCGTCGTTCGTGCTACCGCCCACGAGACTGCTCACGAGGAATCCGTGCCTTGGAGTCGTCGATCGGCCCATCCGCCAGGGGTGGTGCCGTCGACCCGCACTCGCCGTGAGGCGAAGCGCCAACGACCGTCAATCACCCGGTAGGCATCCTGGTAGCGGCCCCAGTGGTCCACGCCCTGATCGGTCATGACCGTGAAGTAGGCATGACCCGAGGCCTCTGTCGGTCCGTCAACGGTAATAGCGGGTGCCGCGGTGTGGTGCTGGAGGTAGCGGGGGCTGGTTGACCCGTCGTCGGAGGTGTCGGAGGACCCGCCGGCGACCGAATCACGAGTACCGGTGAAAATGGTACGGATCTCGTCAACGCCGTCGTAGGTACGTCCATCACCGACGTCCATGACCGCATCGTCGGCGAACAGGGCCATCACCTCGTCAAAACGGCCCCGGTCTCCGTGGGCGTTGTACGAGGCGACCAGGTCGCGGATCTGTTCGCGGGCGTCAAGTTCCCAGGCCTCCACGCGGCTCCTTCCGGGGATGGGGACCCCACTAGCGTGCCCGACGATGAGCGACCTCCACGATATCCGACGCCGATTTCCCGGGATTGCCACAGGAGGTGCCTTTGAGGCGGTCTCTGGGAAAGGCTGCGAATGGGCCCGATTCGACGGCCCGGCGGGCACCCAGGTAGTCGACGTGGCCATCGAGGCGGCGGCCGAATGGCAGCGCAGTGGAAACAACGCCAACTCGCACGGGGCGTTCGCCGCGGCCGCTGCCTGTGACGCACTAGTGGACCGGACCAGCGCGGTCATGGGCCGCCTTCTGGGAGTCGACCCGACAGGCATGGTGTTCGGGCCCAGCACGACGGCCAACATGATGGCTCTGACACGGGCCATTGGACGGAGTCTGGGCCCTGACGACGAGATCGTCTGCACAACCTTGGACCACGATTCCAACGTGGCGCCCTGGCTGCTGCTGGCCGCTGATACCGGGGCCACGGTCCGTATGGCCGAGTTCGACTCGGCCACCGGTCGCCTCAGGGTCGACGCCGTCACATCCCTGATCGGACCGTCGACCCGCTGGGTGGCGGTCACCGGGTCATCCAACGCGGTGGGGACCGTTCCCGATGTCGGCGCCATCACCCGGGCCGCCCACGAGGCGGGTGCCCGCGTGGTGGTCGACGGCGTTCACCTCACGCCCCACCGGCCCGTCGACGTGGCGGCCATCGGGTGCGACGTCTTTACCACCTCGTCCTACAAGTGGTACGGGCCGCACGCCGGGATTATGTGGGTGCAGCCCGACCTGCTTGACGACCTTGAGGCCTACAAGGTGCGACCGGCGCCTGAACGGGGACCTGGGCGTCTCCAGTACGGCACGCCCTCATGGGAGGCGCTGGCTGGCATCGAGGCCGCAGCGGACTTTCTTCTGGACGTCGGTCTCGACGTCATCGCTGCGTCCGAGGCGGAACGGTTCGCTCGTCTGATCGGTGGCCTGCACGCCATCGACGGCGTCCGGGTGGTCGGACCACAGGATGTGGCGGACCGGGCACCCACGCTCATGTTCGAGGTGGCCGGCCAGACGCCGGTAGCGGTTTCTGAACGGCTGGCGACAGACCGTGTCGCCGTCTGGGACGGCCACAACTACGCCGTGGAGGCGATGGGGCCGCTTGGACTGGACGTCGAGGCGGGCGCCGTGCGGGCCGGCATCAGCATCTACACCACCGATGACGACGTGGACCGCCTGCTGGCTGCAGTGATCGACCTCGCCGCGACATGACCCCTGACACCGAGGCATCGTGACGGACGGCAGGGAGTCGGCTACCTCCAGCCAGGATCCGTCGAGGGTGCCGCCCATCGAGGACTGGCACCGTTTACTGGATGGTCGGGTCGCTGTCGTCACCGGAGGTGGAGCAGGCATCGGTGGTGCCATCTCGAGGCTGTTCGCCCAGCATGGAGCCCTCGTCGAGATCGTCGAGATCAACCCCGACCGGGCGGCTCTGGTCGTCGAGGACATTGAGGCTGTCGGGGGAGTGGCCCGGGCCCACGTGGTTGACGTCCGGTGCGACGCTGAGGTAGAGGACCTCCGTGGCGAGGTGCTCGGCGAACACGGGCGGATCGACGTGCTGGTCAACAACGTAGGCGACCATCGGCCGCTGGTCCGGTTCCACGAGTCCGATCCGGAGTCCTGGTCGGCCATGTACGCCGTGAACCTTGAGCACTTGTTTCGGGTCACCCGGGCATTCCTTGCGCCCATGATTGATGGTGGTGGCGGGTCGATCGTGAACGTGCACTCCGTGGAGGGCATGCGGGGATTCCCCGGCGAGCCCGTCTACGCAGCCATGAAGGCCGCGGCGGCCCATTTCACGACCTCGCTGGCTACCGGGTACGGCCACCGAGGGATCCGGGTGAACGGCATCGGCCCTGACCTCACCCAGACACCCCAGGTCGACTACCTGGCCCCCGACGGACCGTCGGGGGCGGGCGACCACCTATGGGAGTCGTGGGCACCGGTTGGGCGCCTGGGATGGCCCGTGGACCAGGCTCGGGTTGCCCTCTTTCTGGCCAGCGACCTGTCGGCGTTCGTGACCGGACACAACGTGCCCGTGGATGGCGGGACCCTGGCCGGTGGCGGTTGGTTCTTCTCGCCTGAGGCCCGCCGCTTCGTTAATCGACCGACTGGCCTGTGAGCATCGGGAGAGTGGAAGTACGAGACGAGATGGCGGAAGGGGGTGAGGAGGAGCCGTCCATTGTTCGCCCATTGCACGGCGTCCGGATCCTGGCGGTGGAGCAGATGGCTGCTCTGCCGTTCGCCACACAGCTGATGGCCCGCCTAGGTGCCGAGGTGGTCAAGGTTGAGCACCCGTCGACTGGGGATAGCGCCCGTGGTTCGCTCCCGGCCGTACACGATCCCGAGGGTCGCCCGGTGGGCGCCACCTTCCTTCGCAACAACCTCAACAAGCGGAGCGTGGCCATTGACCTAAAGCAACCCGAGGGCGTCGATCTGGTGTTACGGATGTCCCGCAACTTCGATGTGTTCGGTGAGAACTTCCGGGCCGGAACGGCCGACCGACTAGGCATCGGCTATCAGGCCGTACGGGCAGTGCACCCTGCGACGGTGTACCTATCAGTGTCGGGGTTCGGACAGGACCCTGCGTCGCCGTATCGAGACATGGGCGCCTACGCTTCGATCGTCGAGGGGATGTCGGGGATCTACGAGTTCAAGCGTGCGCCGGGACGGGCCCCGACCGCCAACCCCGTTGGGGCGTTGGGTGACATCAGCTCAGCGTTGTTCGGCGCGGTCGGCGTGCTTGCCGCGTTGCGCCAGCGGGACCGCACCGGTCTCGGCCAGCACGTGGATGTGGCCATGCTGGATGCGACGGTGGCCATGACCGACATCGTGGCCAACTTCTTCTCAATGGGTGTCGAGCGCGAGTGGGGAAGCGGCGTTGGCATCGTCGACACGTTTGCGGCGTCCGATGGCCACTTCGTCCTGCAGTGCGTGCGTGAACACCACTTCGCCGTACTGTGTGCTGAGATTGGTAGGCCTGAATTGGCCGATGACGAGCGACTGGCCACCCGGGCCGGTTGGCAGGATCACATGGACGGAATCCTGCGGCCGGCCATCGAGGCATGGTCGACCGGTCGCACCACCGTCGAGGCCGTCACTGCGCTCTCTGGTGCCGGGATGGCGTGCGGACCGTCCCTGACTCCGAGCCAGGTGGTAGCCGATCCGCACCTGGCGGTCCGCAACATGCTGATCGAAACTCTCCCCGGAGATGCCGAGGCGCCGGTCCTGGTGCCCGGCAACCCAGTCAAGCTCTCCGAGGTACCTGAGGCCGATGACACCCGGGTCCCGTGGCTGGGCGAACACACTGACGACGTGCTGGGTAGTGAGTTGGGCCTGGACGACACCGAACTGGACGACCTTCGAGCGCGGGGCGTCATCGGCGCTGTCTGAGTGGCGACCTACTGTGGCGAGATGCCATCGGATACCGGTGGCGTTAGATCACGAAACAGGTACGGGAGGGGGTGAACCCATGGTGGAGAATCGCCGGCTGACCCAGTTCAGCCATGGCGCTGGTTGAGGCTGCAAGCTCGCCCCCGGTGAGCTGGCGCACGTCGTGCGCCGTTTGGCACCCGTCAACCATCCTGACCTGCTCGTTGGCAGCGCCACCGGCGATGACGCCGCGGTGTGGCGTCTCGACGACCAGCGCGCTCTGGTGGTGACCACCGACTTCATCACCCCGGTCGTCGATGACGCACGGATGTGGGGTCGCGTGGCGGCAGCCAATGCGGTCTCCGATGTGTATGCCATGGGTGGCCGTCCGCTGCTGGCGCTCAACCTTGTGGGGTGGAACAGCGAGGAGCTGTCGACTGACCTGTTGGGTGACGTCCTGCTCGGAGCGCAGGACGTGGCCGACGCGGGCGGGTTCGTGATCGCCGGGGGCCACACGGTCGACGACCCGGAGCCCAAATTCGGCCTGGCTGTCGTCGGTGAAGCCGATCCCAACCGACTGCTCACCAACGCTGGCTTCCGGCCCGGCGACGTCCTGGTTCTGACCAAGCCGTTGGGCGTAGGGGTGATCACCACGGCTATCAAGCAGGGCGACGCTCCGACTGACGTGATCGATGCTGCGCAGGCCTCGATGACCCGTCTAAATGCGGAGGCGGCGACGGTTGCTCTGGGCTGCGGGGCCACGGGTGCCACCGACGTAACGGGCTTCGGTCTGCTGGGCCACCTGGGTCGGGCCGTGGTCGAATCGACGGTGGACGCCACCATTGAGGTGGGTGCGGTGCCCCTGTTGCCCGGTACCCGGGAACTGGCAGAGTCCGGCGCCATGCCCGGAGGCAGTCGCCGAAACCTGGACTGGGCCGATGACCTCCTCGACAGGGGCGGCTTCGGCGACCTCGATGCGTTGCTCATGGCCGATGCCCAGACCTCGGGGGGTCTGGTGTTCGGCGTGGCTCCCGACCGGGCTGACGAGGCGCTGGTTGCGCTTGCAGCCACCGGCCACGTCGCGGCGGTTGTCGGACATGTGGTGGCTCGAGGCAGTGATGGTTCCCATCGCCTTCGATTGGTCTAGGAGCCCTGAGGAACGTGGCCAAGCGACTTCCTCTCAACATCCCTCAGACGCCCGGTGAGATCACTGCCGACTGGCTAACCGACGTCGTGCAGTCCTCGGGCATGGTTACTGCCGCCCGAGTGGTCGACTTCGAGGTGGGGAGCCCCGGATCAGGCGTCGGGTTCACCGGCCAGACGCTGCGGGTCGGATTGACGTGGGACGTCGTGGAGGACGACGCGCCGAGCGCGGTGTTGGTGAAGTTCCCCAGCGAGAATGCGGGTAATCGTGGGTTGGCCGAGGCTGAGGGTGGATACGACCGGGAGTTCGACTTCTACGAGCGGCTGGCCCACCTGGTGCCCGTTCGGGTGCCTCGGCTCATCCACGCGGTGCGAGACCCGGGACCTTCAGGGGCGGCCCGGAAGCGTCGAGAGCGGATCATCGACGGGTTGCCGGCACCGGTGGCGAAGTTCATCGGCCGCCACGCCCGCAAGATGGTTCGGGCATCGCGCCGCCGCTACGCGTTGGTTCTGGAGTACGTGGCCGACACTCGGGTCACCACGGCCCAGACCTTCCCGCCTGCCGAGGACCTGACCGAGATCCTCCACACCCTGGCCCGCCTGCACGCCCACTTCTGGCGCCACCCGATGTTGGACGATGCAGCGGTCATCGAGTGGTCGATGGTGACCCAGATGCCCAACGTCATGCACGGCCTTTACCGGGCATGGCGCAACGAGGTGGTGGCACGACGTCCCGATCTTTTCGTCGAGCGGTTCATGCACCACGCCGACTGGTTTGGCGACAACATCGAACGGCTCGTGGCTCACCTCAACGAGCCGCTGGCCCTGCGCCACGGTGACAGTCGGACTGACAACATGCTCTTCACTGACTCGGGAATGGTGCTCATCGACTTTGGGGTGTCGGGCTCGGGTCGTCCGGCCGGAGATGTGGCCTACCTGCTTTCGGAGAGCATCCCGCCGGGTCCTGGGGCCCGGGAGGCTTTCTTGGCGGGTTGCTGCGATTACCACGCCGAACTGGTGGCCGTCGGGGTGGACGACCACCCCTTGGATGCCTTCCTCGTGGACTGCGAAGTCGTGCTGGCCGCACAGGCCTACCGGGCGGTACTTATGGAGGCGACTTACGAGGCCGACTATGACGGGGAGTCGTTGGCTGAGATCTGGGGACCCCGGATCGGTGCCCTGTTGGCCGAGGAACCGCCGGAGATCTGATCGGTCGGGCTGGCGCCCTCCCTCTACCGGATACTCGTTTCCCTTAGCGGACGCGCGGTTCGGGTCGCTCGCCGGAGCTGAATCCTTCGACTCCGGCGGACAGCGCGGCCTTATCGGTCGCCGCACTGAGGATCGACGCCGCCATGGTCCGGCTCCCGAGTCGGCCAAGGTCACGGGCGGCCCAGATGGCCCGCAGCGTTCCTTGCACCGCCCAAGGCGGGTTAGCGGCAATGGCGCACGCCAGTCGGTCGGCCGCCGCATTCAGTTCGTCACCTGGGACGACCTCCGACACCAGGCCCATTTCGCGGGCCGAGTCGGCTGAGATCCGTTCGCCGTTGCCGGTAAGGGACATCCGCATCAACTCGCCAAACGGCATCATCCCCAGCATCTTCATTGGCTCGTAGACCGCGGGCATCCCGTAGGTCACGTGAGGATCGAAGAACGTGGCGTGATCAGCGGCGATCAGGACATCGCACTCGCCCAACAGGTAGAAGGCGCCGCCGCAGGCCATGCCGTTGACGGCTCCGATCACCGGCTTCCAGAGGTCGTTGGACTTTGGTCCCAGCCAATCACCGGGGTCGTCGTACATGAAGTTGTTCGACGTGCCGTACAGCGCCGGCGAATCATCGAGGGCGGTGAACGGCTCGTTGCGGTCGATGCCGGTACAGAACGCCCGGTTGCCGGCCCCGGTCAGGACGATCACCCGGACGTCGTCATCGCCCCTTAGCGCCTCCCACAGGTCACGGCAGTCGCGCTTCATGCCGGCGGTGAAGGCATTGTGGGCGTCGGGGCGGTTCAACACCACCGTGGCCACGTGGTTGGTGACGGTCACCAGCAGCGTGTCAAAGATGTAGGACCCGCTCTCACCATTGCTCATCAGCCCGACACTAGTGCCGGGCCCCGTTCGGCCTCGTCCCCGGTCGGTCGGTACTGTCCCGCTTTGTGAACAGCGCAACGGCAGGGGAAAGCATCGGAGCGGACTTCCGCCCGTTCGACTGCGACAACCACTACTACGAGTGCGAGGACGCCTTCACCCGGCATGTACCTGAGGCCATGCGCCACCGGGTGGTGCAGTGGGTGGAGATTGACGGACGTCGACACCATCTGGTGGGTGGACGCCTATCCAACGCGGTGGCCAATCCGACGTGGAACCCGATCGCGCGGCCCGGAGCTCTTCACTCGTACTTTCGCGGGAACCCCGAGGGGAAGAACCCGTTGGAGCTCTTGAAGGACCGTGAACCGCTGCCTGACGCCTACGTGGACCGTGACGCCCGCCTGGTCGTGGTCGCCGAGCAGGGGCTTGAGGCCATCTGGTTATTTCCGACGCTCGGCGTGCTCTACGAGGAGCTGTTGAAACACGACGTGGAGGCCGTCGGAGCGCTCATGGTCGGATTCAACCGATGGTTGCTGGAGGACTGGGGCTTCGGTGCCGAAGGCACCATCTTCGGCGCGCCGTACCTGTCCCTGGCCGACGTGGACCTCGCGGTCACCGAACTTGAGTGGTGCCTGGACAATGGCGCCCGCACCATCGTGATGAGGCCCGCTGCTGTCGAGACGGCCACCGGCCCACGGTCTCCCGGTGATCCTGTGTTTGACCCGTTCTGGTCCCGGGTGAACGAGGCTGGGATCACCACGGTCGTGCATGCCGGCGACAGTGGTTACTCGACCCATGGGTACGCCGAGGACGGTTTCAGCTCGTCGGGGGTGTCCAGGGGTACGGGTCGCTACCGGCCGTCCATAAAGGCCTTCAACATCGAACGGGCGGCACACGACTGGCTCATCACGATGTCGATGGAGAAGATGTTCACCCGCTTCGGAAATCTCCGGATCGCCTCGGTGGAGAACGGTTCGGACTACCTCGGGCCGATGTTCCGCAAGCTTGAGCAGCAGGCCCGGAAGTCACCCCGCTGGTTCGATGAGGACCCGGTGGCCCTGTTTCGCGAACACGTCTGGATGAACCCGTTCTGGGAGGACGACGTCGACGAGGTGGTAGCCCTCATGGGTCCCGACCACGTCATCTTCGGATCGGACTGGCCTCACATCGAGGGCATGCCCACACCATTGGACTACTTGCCCGAGGTGGCGGGCCTGTCGGACGCCGACCGGCGGCTCGTATTGCGTGACAACACCCGTGCGTTGACCGAGTTACGGCCCGCCTGAGCGGTCCGGTCACGTGATGCAAGGAGAACGCCCATGACCGGAGACCAGCCCGGTGATGATCTGGTGGCGGGTGTCTGGCAGCCAGAGTTGGAAGAGTTGGCCCGCCGGGAGGCCTTGGCCGAACAGATGGGCGGCCCGGAGAAGGTGGCCCGACAGCACGATCGGGGAAAGCTCGACGTTCGCCAACGCATCGATGCCCTGGTCGACGACGGGTCATTCCACGAGATCGGGAAGATTTCGGGCAGCGCCTCCTATGACGCCGACGGCCAGCTGGCCAACCTCCGATCAGCCAACTTCCTGTTCGGTCGGGCCCGCCTCGACGGTCGCACCGTGGTGGTGGCCGCTGACGACTTCACCGTGCGTGGCGGCGCGGCCGATGCGGCCATCGTCGGCAAGCAGATCGGGGCCGAGAAAATGGCCGGGGAACTTCGCCTGCCCATCGTGCGCCTCATCGATGGCACTGGGGGTGGCGGTTCCGTCCGCACACTGGACACCGATCCCTCCAAGAAGGTGTCCGAGGGCGACGGCGGCTACGGCCGGGGTGCCCGCACCTACGTCCCGAGCAATCCAGGTTGGGAGCACGTGGTGTCGAACCTGGCCACCGTGCCCGTGGTGGCCCTGTGTCTGGGGTCGGTGGCCGGTCTGGGGGCGGCCCGGGCAGTGACCAGCCACTACTCGATGATGGTCAAAGGGACGTCCCACCTGTTCGCCGCCGGGCCGCCGGTGGTGAATCGGATGGGTGGGGAACAGGTCGACAAGGAAGACCTGGGCGGCAGTCGGATCCACACCCGCAATGGCGTGGTTGACGACGAGGTACGTAGCGAGACTGAGGCCTTCGAACGGACCCGTCGGTTCCTGTCGTATCTCCCATCGTCGGTGCACGAGTTGGCCGAACGAGGCCCGGTTTCCGACGATCCCGGCCGGACCGACGATGCTCTAAGAGATGTCGTGCCCCGGGATCGCCGACAGGTGTACCAAATGCGGTCGATCGTCTCGTCGGTGGTCGACAAGGGTTCGTTCTTCGAGATCGGCCGTGCCTTCGGTCGGTCGGCCATCTGTGGCCTAGCCCGGCTCGACGGCTGGCCGGTAGCGCTACTGGCCGGAGACCCCTACCACTACGGGGGCGGCTGGACGGCCGACTCGTCCCAGAAGGTGACCCGCTTCTTGGATCTGGCCGAGACCTTCCATCTCCCGGTCGTGCACCTCGTGGACAACCCGGGGTTCGTGATCGGGACCGAGGCCGAACAGCAGGCCACCATCCGGCATGGCTCGCGGGCTCTGGCGGCCGTCTACCAGCTCACCGTCCCTTGGTGTTCAGTGCTGGTCCGTAAGGCGTTCGGGGTGGCCGGTGCGGCCCACTCGCCGGCGCACCGCTTCCAGTACCGGTACGCGTGGCCATCTGGTGACTGGGGGTCACTGCCGGTCGAGGGTGGCGTGGAGGCCGCCTACCGGGCGGACCTCGAGGCGTCCGACGATCCCGAGGCATTGCTGGCCGAGATCACCGAGCGACTCAACAAGGTGCGGTCTCCGTTCCGCACCGCCGAGGCGTACCTGGTCGAGGAGATCATCGATCCTCGGGATACCCGGCCGCTGTTGTGCGAGTTCGCCAACCTGGCGGCGCCGCTACGCACCCCCGGGCCGGCAGGGTTTCCATACCGGCCCTGAAGCCTGTCTCCAGGGAGACAGGTGCCTTCAGAGATGCGGCTCAGTCCGTCTCGACGACGGCTACGGGATCGTCCTCGGAGACCTGATCGCCTTCGGCCACCAGGACCTCTTCGACCGTGCCTGCCTCGGTGGCCTCGACGGGGATTTCCATTTTCATGGACTCCACGACGACCACGGCGTCGCCGGCGGCCACCACGGCTCCGGGGCCTCTGGCTACCTTCCACACCACGCCGGTGACCGGCGATTCCAGTTCGATTCGTGCCATGGTTCGAGTTCAGCATCGGGTCGGCAGCCGCGCCACCATGGGCCGATGGGTGCCGTTCCGGGCAACGGGATCGGGGGCCGATCGCGGGATCAAGAGTCCACTAGGGTTATCAAGATGACTGTAGAGCCCATCAGCGATTCGCCAGTGAACCCGACCTGGCTGGGGGTTGGCGACGTGGCGGCTCGTCTGGGCGTCGTGTCTAAGACGGTGTACCGCATGATCGACAACGGAAGCCTGACGGCCTATCGGATCGGTCGGGTGATTCGGGTGAAGGAGTCGGACCTCGTGTCCTACGAGGACTCCTGTCGGATTCAACCGGGTGACCTGACGCATCTGATCGAGGGCTGATCGTCGGTCGGGGATTACACCTACGACGATAGGGTAAATCCCAAGTAACCGCCCATTGGCCAGCTTGACTGACCCCTCCGCCTGACTGACTCCTCCGCCCGACCGGCTCCCGAAAGGGGAGTCGGTTGTCTGGACCGGCTCCGAGGTACCGCCCTGAACGCCTTTTCTGCCAATGTCTCGAGTGGTCTCCCCGGACCGGACTGGCTTGCCGATCTTCGTCGCTCCACCCTCGAAGGCCTCGACGACGTCGAGCGTCCAGACACCGATGAAGAGGTATGGCGCTATTCCCGGGTCGGCGAAATCGATCTCGACGGGTATGCGCCGCTGAAGCGCCAGC
Organism: Acidimicrobiales bacterium; assembly: GCA_030747595.1. Taxonomy (NCBI): domain Bacteria; kingdom Bacillati; phylum Actinomycetota; class Acidimicrobiia; order Acidimicrobiales; species Acidimicrobiales bacterium. The sequence goes on from JASLKK010000004.1 coordinate 104,528, forward strand.
GGGCCGCTGACACCATCGTTCAACGCGACCTGTCCGCCTATGGCGAAATGGCCGCCGTCGTGGTCGTCCGCAACGGCTGGGTGGTCGAGACCACCAGTTCGTCAGATGCTGTAGACGCTGGCGTGTACGTCGGTCCGGTGGGTGAGGCCCCGGACGGCGAATCGTTGTTCGGTTCGGCGATAGAGGCCCCGGTCGACCTCTTCAGTCACCTGAATCGGGGCTTCGGACCCGAACCGGTGGCCGTGGTGGTCCCCGACGGGGTACGCCTCCAAGCGCCGATCGTGGTCGTCGTGCTGACCGACGCCGATGGCGCGGCAGTCTTCCCCCGGGTGCTGGTGCGGTGCGGAGACGACGCAGCGGCCACGGTGGTCGAGCTCCACACGTCCACCGACGTGGACTCCCTCGTGGTCCCCGTCTTGGAGGCCACCGTCGGACGTAACGGACACCTCCGACATGGCCTGGTCCAGGAACTCGGCCCCCGGGTCTTTCAGTTGGGTCACCAGGCGTTCCGGGTCGGCCAGTCGGGTCGGATCGACGCCTTTGCCGCCGCCCTCGGGGGCGACTATGCCCGCACCCGTACCGACTGTCGTCTCGTGGGTCGGGGTGCCGAGGGACGACTGGCCGCCGCCTACTTTGGCGAGGACGACCAGACGTTGGACTTCCGGACCTTTCAGGACCATGCGGCGCCCGACACCCGGAGCGAACTGCTGTTCAAGGGAGCGTTGGACGGTGCGTCGCGTTCGATCTACACGGGTCTCATCCGGGTCCGCCCCGAGGCGGTTCGGACGGTGGCCAACCAGACCAACCGCAACGTGAAACTCTCGCCTGAGGCATGGGCTGAGAGCGTTCCCAACCTGGAGATCGAGACCGACGACGTGGTGTGCAGTCACGCCTCGACGGTGTCTCCCGTCGACGAGGATCAGCGCTTCTTCCTTGAGAGCCGTGGCGTGCCCACGGTGACTGCCGAGCGACTCCTTCTGGAAGGCTTCTTCGAGGACGTGGCCGCCACGGCCCCTCATCCGGCCGTGGCCGAAACCCTGAGGGAAGCATTGGCTGACCGGCTCGACCGACGTGATGCCAGTTCTCGTGAAGCCGTTGCTGAAATGGGGGCGACGGCGTGAATGCCGTGCCGGCCTGCGCACTGGGAGACCTAGCCGAGGGCAATGCTTTGCGGGTGGTTCTAGACGGCCGACCGGTGGCGCTGGTCCGTTTTGGCGACGAGGTGCACGCCATTGACGACACCTGCAGCCACGCCGAGGTCTCCCTCGCCGAGGGCGAGGTCGACACCGAGGAGTGTGCGCTCGAATGCTGGAAGCACGGCAGCCTGTTCGACCTGCGAACCGGGGAGGCCCTGACCCTGCCGGCGGTCAAGCCGGTAGCCGTGCACGTGGCTGTCATCGACGGTGGCGACGTGTTCGTAACACTCGCCGATGACGGGCGGTCGAACCGATGAGCGAATCAGCGGGGGACCGCGTGCTCCGGATCGAAGGCCTCACTGCTCGGGTGGGCGCTATAGACATCCTCCACGGCGTCGATCTGGAGGTGCGACCCGGCGAGGTGCACGCCGTGATGGGCCCCAACGGATCGGGCAAGTCGACGCTGTCCCACGTCCTGATGGGGCGTCCCGGCTACGAAGTGACCGGAGGGTCGGTCACCCTCGACGGAGTGGACCTGCTGGCCCTGCCCACCTGGCAGCGGGCCCGGGCCGGACTGTTCCTGGCCCTGCAGCACCCAACCGAGGTGCCCGGGGTCAGCTTGGAGTCGGTGGTGGCTGAGGCTGGCCGTGCCGCCGGCCGCCCCATCGAGGGCATCCACGAGTTGCTGGTTGCTGAGGCGACCCGCATCGGGTTCGACGAGCGGCTCGTGTCCCGACCGATGAACGTGGACCTGTCAGGCGGTGAAAAGAAGCGCAATGAGATGCTGATGCTGGGAGCCCTGGAGCCGAAGTACGCGGTGCTCGACGAGATCGATTCGGGGCTCGACGTGGATGCTCTGGCCGCTGTGTCACGGAGGGTCCAGGAGGCAACTGAAGAAGACGGGCTCGGTGTGCTGGCCATCACGCATTTCAGTCGCCTGCTCGAGGTTCTCGAGCCTGACCGGGTGCACGTGCTGGCCGCTGGCCGGATTCAAGCCGTGGGTGGGAAGGAACTCGCCCAGAGGTTGGAGGCCGAGGGTTACGCCGGCGTGTTGGCCGAAGCCGGGGCGTCGGTGGGTCTGCCGGCCGGTGTGACCCATCCCCACAATCATGAAGCGGGCTTCGGCGAGGACCCGTTCGCCGATCCCTTCGCCGGTCCCACGGCCTGAGTTCGGCTCGGATCACTGACGAGTCAACCCCGATGGCTGACCGGACGCTACTGACCGATGGGGAACGGGCCGACCTGGCTACACGGCTGCCCGACTGGGAACTAGCCGGAGATCAGCTCCGCCGGACGTTCACGTTCGCCAACTTCGTGGAAGCGTGGGCGTTCATGGCTGAAGTGGCGGCCATAGCCGAAGATCTGCGACACCACCCCGATTGGTCCAACTCGTGGAATCGGGTGGACATGGCCATCACCACCCACCGTCTGTCCGGTCCTGATGGGGCCAACGGCGCCGGTGGTTTGACTCACCTCGACGTGACCTTCGCCGAAGCGGTTGGTCGACTTCTCGGGCCCTGATCGGACCCTTGTGGAGGGGTTGGGCTACTTCCACTCCCAGAGATCCCAGGATGCAACACCGTCTGGATCGACCTCCCAGTCGTAGACGATTGCGATTCCATTCAGGGACGAGAGAGATGGTGCAGCAGTATCGAAGTACGTGACCCCTCTGAACGAAAACCCGCCCTCGGGTGTTGGGGACCCGATTCCAGTCGCTCGGAAGGTGGCTACTCCATCTGCTGCCAGGATCACGCCAGAGTTTGGACACTCGCCGTAGAAGGAACCATCAGCCCGCATCGTCGCTGAATATGTTGCAAAGCTCGCTACTTCAGCACCGGCAAGGGTTCCTGATAGGCCAGAAGCGACAGTCTCAAACGACGGATACCCGCCTACGGCCGGGAGGGCCTTCATCGTGGTGGGTCCCGAAATGGAACCGACGTTGTTTCCCAACATGATTGATCTCCTCAATAGTGTCTGTTACTACAACCTGCTTTGCAGGAGGTGTTCCAACCCCAAACCCCCCTGTCGGTATTGCTCTCTCCGACGGAAGTTAGGACTGGCGGGAGGTGGGATGCCAATCCGTCAGCGTGACCACCACCGCGCAGTCGCTCAGCGGGCCACGGCCGCTAAGGCGGGCGGGGATCGCCTGGAGGCTGATCTTAAGATCCTCCAACCGGTACTTTCGCCGGACGGCCCGCCGGACGGCCCTGAACGCCGGGCCATGGACGACTCGAGCGCTCGCCGTGATCGGGAGCGATCCTGGGAGCAGGGCGCCATCGATGTCACTGGGCTGCAACTCGACGGCAGGGTTTCTGAGGATGCGCCGCACCTTCCACGACTTCGAACCCGTCGTGAAGCCGACCCGGACCTGGGAGTCATCCGACCCTCCGGGGGCCAGCCCGACGATCCAGACCGGCGTGTGTTTCGGACGCCCGTCGCTCGTCCAGGTGGTGAGGCGGACGTAACGCTCGTTAGGCAGGTCGCCGTTCAACGAGCGCCTGACCTGGTGGTCACTCGCTGGAGGATTCAGTGAGTGCTTGGTCAAAGGTATTCCAGCCGAGGGTGGCGCACTTGATGCGAACCGGGAACTTCACCACGCCCCGCAGGGCCTCCAGGTCGCCGAGACCGGAAGCGCCCGGCTGATCCGCAGTGTTATCACCGGCGCGATCGCCGTTGTCGCCATCCAGCCCGTGCTCGTGGATCGACATCATCTCCTTGAACTGCCGCAGCATGTCGCGGGCCTCGTCAATCGACTTTCCGATCACCGCTGTGGACATCATCGACGCTGACGACTGGCTGATCGAACAGCCCTGTCCGCCGATTCGCATGTCGCTGATTACCCCGTCGTCGACCTCGAGGTACACCCGGATCTCGTCGCCGCACAGCGGGTTGAAGCCCTCGGCCATGGTGGCCGGCGGCACCTCGAGCTCGCCACGGTTCCGGGGACTCCGGTAGTGGTCGAGGATGATCTCGCGGTAGAGGTCTTCGAGTCCGGCCATGGTGTAGGTGCTCCTGGGGCGGCTGGTCAATCGATGGGAATGCGGCGGATGCTGCGTCTGGCAGCGGGTCCAGAAATCGGGTCAGAGGGCGAAGAAGTCGCTGGCGTAGGCCATTGCATCGGCCAGCGCGTCGACATCAGATTCATCGTTGTAGAGGTAAAGCGAGGCACGGGCCGTGGCGTTGACGCCCAACACCTTCATGAGGGGCTTGGCGCAGTGGTGGCCGGCCCGCACACAGACGCCGTGTTGGTCGAGTACCTGGCTGAGATCGTGCGGGTGGATGTTCCGGTAGGCCAGCGACAGGGTGCCGCCCCGTTCCTCGACGGTGCTCGGACCGTGGATAATTAGGTCGTCGCCGAACCGTTCGGTGAGGGTACGAAGGGCGTAGGCCGTGAGGTTCCGCTCGTGGGCGGCCACGGCCTCCATGCCGAGGCCCTCGAGAAAATCAATTGCCGCGTTCCAGCCGACGATCTCGGCAATGGGCTGGGTGCCTGCCTCGAAGCGGGCGGGAACGTCGGCCGGGGTGAATCCTTCGAAGGTGACGTTCTGGATCATCGACCCGCCGCCTAGGAACGGTGGCATGGCATCGAGCAGCTCCTGACGGCCCCACAGCGCGCCGATGCCCGTCGGGCCACACATTTTGTGGCCGGTGACAGCCACGAAGTCGGCGTCCCAGGCGGTTACATCGGTCGGCAGGTGGGGGACCCACTGGCTGGCGTCGACCAGCACGGTGGCGCCCAAGGCGTGGGCTGCGTCGGCCAGATGGCGGATCGGAGGCAGTGCACCGGTCACGTTGGATGCCGCGGTGACGGCCAACAGTTTCACGTCGTCTAACAGAACGTCTAGATCGGCCAGGTCGAGGCGTCCGTCGTCGTCGACCGGGATCCAACGGATGTCCAAGCCCCGCTCGGTGGCCAACTGTTGCCACGGGACAATGTTGGCGTGGTGCTCAAGCGCGGTTAGGAGGATGACGTCGCCTTCCACCAGGTTGGCCCGACCCCATGAGTAGGCGACCAGGTTGATGGCCTCGGTGGCGTTCTTGGTGAACACGATCTCTTCTGCCGAAGGTGCGCCGAGGAACCGGGCGAGGGCGACCCGGGAGTTTTCCACGGCAGTGGTGGCCCGCTCGGCGATCAGGTAGGCGCCGCGGTGGATATTGGCGTTGATTTCGGCGTAGTACTGGTCCATGGCATCCAGTACTGACTGGGGCTTCTGGGAGGTTGCGCCCGAATCGAGGTAGACGATGGGGTGGTCGTTGACTTCCCGCTGCAGCAGCGGGAACTCGGCCTTGATGGCGGCGACGTCGAGGGTGGCGGACACGGGGAATCCCGGGCTCAGGTCCCGGCAGCCGATCCGGCCGGCCGGAATGCCTCATAGCCCTCGGCTTCGAGACGGGCGGCCAGGTCCGGGCCACCACGTTCGACAATCCGTCCGTCGACGAGGATGTGCACCATGTCGGGATGGAGCTTGTCGAGGAGTCGCTGGTAGTGGGTGATGGCTAGCACGCCGAGTTGGGGACGGTCGCTGCGGACCTCGGCCACACCTTCGGCCACCACCTGAAGGGCGTCAATGTCAAGGCCCGAGTCGGTCTCGTCGAGGATGGCCATCTCCGGTTCGAGGATGGCCATCTGAAGAATCTCGTTGCGCTTCTTCTCGCCACCTGAGAAGCCCTCGTTGACGTGGCGGTCGGCGAACGATGGATCCATGCCGAGGCGGTCCATCCAGTCCATGATCGAGAGGCGAAGTTCAAGCACCGAGAGGTCGATGCCCTTGCGGGCCGACAGGGACTGGCGCAGGAAGTTGATGACCGACACGCCGGTGATCTCCAGGGGGTATTGGAAGGCCAGGAAAATGCCGGCTTTGCCACGCACGTCGGGCGACCAGTCGGTGATCTCGTCGCCCCGGAACCGCACCGAACCACTGGTCACCACGTATTCGGGGCTTCCGAGAAGAACCGAGGCCAGCGTTGACTTGCCGGACCCGTTGGGTCCCATGAGGGCGTGGACCTCACCGTGCTGGACCACCAGGTCGACGCCCCGCAGGATCTCGACGCCGTCGGTGGTCGACGCGTGGAGATCCGTCACCTCGAACAGTGGGGCCACGGGTACGGGAATTTCAGGGGTGCTCACGATCTGAGTCTAGGAGGGTGCCCCCATTCCCACTATGGCGATAGTGGTAATCCTCGGCCTGTTCCTGAACCCCGTCAGAGCAGGCTTCGCTTCCATTCACGGAACCGTGGATAGACGGCTTCGTCGGCGCCCACCCCTGACCCGGTGCCGTCGGCGTAGAGCCGGAACGAAAGGTGGCGGTCGAGATCGTCGGCGTGGATGGCCATGTAACGGGCGTCGCCCTTGGCGGGGCCCGCCCGCCACAACAGCCACCCGCCGAGTCGCCGCTTGTAGGCGATTCGGACCGGCCGACCGTCGGCTGACGGAATTCCTTCGGCGGCGGCCAGTAGGGCGTCGGGAGCCTCCACCCACGCTTCGGCTGGCACGTTGCGGTCCCGGATCGGCGTGTCGGGCAGTTCCACGGTGTGGATCGGAGTGTCGTCAAACGGGCGATCGTCGGCCGGTAGGGAAACGTCCGTCACCAGCCCCGGTCCACCCACTCATCGAGCTTCGGCTGCTCGGCACCGATGGTCGTGTCCGCGCCATGCCCGGGCATGACGACTGTTTCGGGGGGGAGGGGAGCAAACAGCCGTCGGTCAATGGACCCGATGATGGTAGAGAAGTCGCCGCCCTCGAACGTGGTATTCCCGGGACCCCCGGGAAACAGGGTGTCGCCGCTGAACAGAATCGGTGAACCTTCGAGACGGAAACAGATGGACCCCGGGGTGTGGCCCGGCGTGCAGATGGTGTGCAGGCGAAGGCGACCCACCTCAAGCACCGTCTCGTCCTCGAGAAGGTCGTCGTAGCTGGGGAGCATCGCCGCGTCGTCGGCTGTCACGGCCACCCGGTAACCCGCGGCGCGCACGGCGGGTACGGCCTGGATGTGGTCCCAGTGACCGTGGGTCTCAAGTACCGACTGCACGTTGAGCGCCCGGCAGAGTTCAAGGAGCTTGTCGTGCTCGTTGGCGGCGTCGATCAGGACCGACTGGCCGGTCTGGCGGCACCTCAACACGAACACGTTGTTCTCGTAGTCACCGACCACGATCCGGTGGATCTCGGCCTGCTCGTCGCACCAATGGAGGGTCACCCCGGACACTGGCGGTCGGGGATGGTCGTGGTGGGTGCACGGCCCGGCGTGCGGTGACGTGGGCACCGTCATGGTGGAGTCGTCATCGGCGGAGGTTGTGTCCATGGTGAGATCATGACACTGAGAGTCCTGTGACGGGCGGCCAGTCGGCCCGATGTCGTACCGGTGGGGGCCGACTGGTAGAACGATGCCATCGAAACGGTCCATCGGGCCGTCGATCCAGTCACGTAACGCCAGTCATTGGCCACATGCCGCTGACCACAAACCACCGGCCAGCAACAAACAGGGAGCATCCACATGAACTTCGCATTCAGCGAGGAACAGGAACAGCTGCGGGAGTTCGTCCGCCAGTTTCTCGAGAACTACTCGCCGGAGACTGCCGTCCGTGAGCTCATGGAGACTGAGGTCGGCTACGACGCCGAGACCTGGTCGATGATGGCCGAGCAGCTCGGACTGCAGAGCCTCGTCATCCCCGAAGAGTACGGCGGTCAGGGCTTCGGCTACGTCGAGCTCATCGTGGTGCTCGAGGAGATGGGTCGGGCCCTACTGTGCGCCCCGTTCTTCTCCACCGTGGTGCTGGCTGCCAACACGCTCATCCACGCCGGTGACGAGGCTGCGGCTTCGGCTCTGCTGCCCGGTATCGCCTCGGGTGAGACCATCGCCACGCTGGCCTTCACCGAGGAGAGCGGCCGTTGGGACGAGGCGGGTATCACCATGGAGGCTTCGGCCAGTGATGACGCCTGGACCCTCTCGGGCTCCAAGATGTACGTCCTGGATGGTCACATCGCTGACCTGGTGCTGGTGGCGGCCCGTACCACCAACGGTGTGTCGCTGTTCCACGTGGCCGGTGACGCCGATGGCCTGACCCGCACCGCACTGGCCACCATGGACATGACCCGTAAGCAGGCCCGCCTCGACTTCGACGGCGTGTCGGCCACCCTGATCGGTGCCGAGGGGGCCGGCTGGCCGGTGCTCGAGCGGGTACTGGACCTGGCTGCGGTGGCTCTGGCGGCCGAGCAGGTCGGTGGCGCCCAGATCTGTCTGGACACCGCCGTTCAGTACGCCAAGGACCGCGTCCAGTTCGGTCGGCCCATCGGTTCGTTTCAGGCCATCAAGCACAAGTGCGCCGACATGCTGCTCGAAGTGGAGTCGGCGAAGTCGGCCGCCTACTACGCCGGTTGGTGTGCAGCAGAGTTGAACGACGAGCTTCCGTCGGTGGCCTCGTTGGCTAAGGCGTACTGCTCAGAGGCCTACTTCCACACGACGGCTGAGAACATCCAGATCCACGGCGGCATCGGTTTCACGTGGGAGCACCCGGCGCATTTGTACTTCAAGCGGGCCAAGAGTTCCGAGTTGCTGTTCGGCGACCCGACCTATCACCGGGAGTTGCTCGCCCAGCGAATCGGAATCTGAATCACGGCCCTGATCCGGGGCTAACAGTCCCCGCGTCCTCATCCCGGTGACGGTCCTGGCGCCACCGGCGTCGGTCGTGCTGGCATGATCCAACCGTGACCTGGTTCTTCCTCGCCCTCGGCGCGCTCCTTGTCGTGGGGATCGCCCTGATCGCCGTGGGTTCCGCTGTGGGTCGACTCAGCGGCACGTTGCGCCCCGCAGTGCTGGAGATCGACGACGCGGCGGACTGGATCGCCGAGCGGCTCCCCTCCGAGGCGGCCGGGCAGCTCAGCCTCGACGACGTGATCGCCGTGGTGGGTTGGTACCTCGAGGTGTTCGACGAGGCCGGTCTGGCCACCGAGCATGGTCAGGAACTGGGCGATGCGGCAGTCGACGAGCGTCCTGAAGTCGGGAACCGGACCGCCCAACTCGACGGGATTCTGGAACACGTGGTGGCCCGAGGGCTGGAACGTAGCGAGCCGCTGGACGCCGTATCGGTGGCCATGGTGGCCGAGTTGTTGGGCACCTACCTCCGAGAGTTGGGCGCCATCGGTTCGCCGGCCACGCCCCCCGGCGAGAACCCGGCTCAGGACTAGCGTCGGCCCATGACCATGCCCGTCGAGTTCGTCGACCACGTTGACGGTGTCGACCGATGACCGAGCCGGTTCGCGGATGATCGACCGGTCAGCGCCCCTGTTCGTCGCTGGACACCGCGGCCTCGTCGGCTCAGCGATCGTCCGGCGGTTGAAGGACGAGGGATTCACTGATCTGCGAACCGTCGGCCGTGACGACCTGGACCTTCGGGACCAGGCGGCGGTTGACGCCTGGTTCGATGCCGAACGCCCCCAGTACGTGTTCTTGGTGGCTGGCACGGTGGGCGGTATCCACGCCAACAGCACCCGACCGGCCGAGTTTCTCTACGACAACCTGATGATCCACGGCACAGTGGTGCAGGCCGCCCACCGGACCGGGGTGGACAAGTTGCTGTACCTCGGCAGTTCGTGCATCTACCCGCGGCACGCAACCCAACCGATTACCGAGGAGGCCCTGCTGTCGGGGCCGCTGGAACCCACCAACGAAGGCTACGCACTGGCCAAGATCGCCGGCATCAAGCTGTGCGAGACCTACCGGCGCCAGTACGGCGATGACTTCATCTCGGCCATGCCGACCAACCTCTACGGGCCAGGCGACAACTTCGACCTAGAGGGTGGCCACGTGCTTCCCGCCCTAATGCGACGCTTCCACGAGGCCCGTCTGGCCGGGGACGACTCGGTGACCGTGTGGGGAACGGGTACAGCCCGGCGGGAGTTCCTCCACGTGGACGACCTGGCCGATGCGTGCCTCCACCTGATGGACCACTACTCGGCGCCCGGTCACGTCAATGTGGGCACGGGCATCGACCTGACCATCCGAGAACTGGCTGAGGCGATCCGGGACCTGGTCCACCCGGACGGAGCGTTGGTGTTCGACACCAGCAAGCCGGACGGCATGCCCCGCAAGGTGCTCGACGTGTCCCGTCTGGCTGCCCTGGGCTGGACGGCATCGACGCCACTGTCCGACGGGCTCGCTGCCACCTACGACTGGTTCCTGGAAGCAGAGGCCGAGGGCAACCTGCGCCTCTAGCCGGAGCCCGGATTCGCCCGGATTCGCCCGGATTCGCCCGGATTCTGTCGGCGGAGTGTCCGCTACTGCTGCTTGGTCTTCCCGGCGGCCTTCTGGGCCTTCTTCCAGGCCCGCACGGTGGTGAGTGCTTCCGGGCCGTCGATGTCGGCCACCGATCGGGGTACGTCATCGGCGAACGGGCCGGCCGCAGCCTCCCAGCCGTCGGGCCGATAGCCCATCCGTTTGGCCAGGATGGCCACGAAGATCTTCGTCTTCTCGGCGCCGTAGCCGGGCAGCGCCTGAAGTCGGTGGGCCAGGTCGGCTCCGTCGGTAGCACCGACCCACACGTTGGCGGCATCACCGTCGTGATGGTCGACGAGGTGCCGGCACAGGTCCTGGATGCGGCCGGCCATCGAGCGGGGGAAGCGGTGGATGGCCGGCTTAGAGCTACAGGTTTCGAGGAACGCCTCGGGGTCGGCCGCCGCGATGGCTTCAGGATCGAGATGGCCAAGGCGGCCGGCCAGGGTGGCCGGCCCCTTGAACGCCCATTCCATTGGGACCTGCTGGTCCAGAAGCATGCCGATAAGCAGGGCCAACGGGTTGGTGTTGAGCAGACGGTCGGCGGCCTCGTCGCCGGTGATGGCCAGCGTGCCCGGCGGGTTGCCCTTAGAACGTGCTGGTGGGGAAGTCATGCGCTGAACCTACCGGTCGGCTCGCCGGGTCAGGAGACCGGATCAGGTGCTGCGAGCACCATCGTCCCCGTCGCTATGCCCCACGCCCTGGCCGGGTTCGGGCACCGTGTCAGCTCGTCCAGGATCGGCGATCTCGGTGTCCAGCCCGTGGTGGGCAATGGCCTCGGCGACCACGGCCGGGTCGATGGTGCCCTCACGGGCCAAGGCGTGCAGCACGGCTACCACCACATGACCGGTGTCCACCTCGAAGAAGCGGCGCAGCGCCTCGCGAGTGTCGCTGCGGCCAAAACCGTCGGTACCGAGGGTGTGGTACGGGCGAGGGATCCAACGGGCCACCTGGCCGGGAACCAGCTTCTGGTAGTCCGATACAGCGACCACCGGCCCCTCGCCGTCGGACAGCAGCCGGGTCACCAGCGGAACCTCGGCGGGATCCATCGGGTGGAGCCGGTTGCGGCGCTCAACGGCGAGGGCTTCCTCTCGGAGCCGCTTGTAGGAGGTGGCACTCCAGAGATCCACGGCGACGTCCCACCGTTCGGAGAGTTCGGCGGTGGCGGCCCGGGCCGCTCCCTGTGCTGAACCGGAAAACATCAGCGTCGCCCGAGCGCGAGCCGAGTTCGGACTAGCCCCTATAGAACCGGACCCATCGGGAGCATCCGCCCAGAGGTAGAGCCCTCGGACGACGTCCTCGGCGGTGACATGGTCGGGCCGGGGAGGCATCTCGTAGGCCTCGTTGTAGAGCGTCACGTAGTAGAAGACGTCCTCGTTCCCATGGGGCTCGTCGCTTCCGTACATCCGGGTCAAGCCGTCCTCGATGATGGCGCCCACCTCGTAGGCGAACGCCGGGTCGAAGGCCTGACACGCTGGGACGGTCGCGGCCAGGAGGAGACTGTGGCCGTCCTGGTGCTGGAGGCCTTCGCCGGCCAGCGTGGTCCGTCCAGCCGTGGCCCCCAGGAGGAAGCCTCGAGCCCTTGAATCGGCAGCCGACCAGATTGAGTCACCGACCCGTTGGAAGCCGAACATCGAATAGAAGGTGTAGAAGGGCACCATCGGCACGCCGAGGTTGGCGTAGGTCGTACCGGCGGCGATGAAGCTGGACATCGACCCACATTCGGTGATGCCCTCTTCGATGAGCTGCCCATCGGTGCTCTCGCTGTACGACAACAGCAGCTCGTGGTCGACCGGTTCGTAGAGCTGGCCGAACGGGGCGTAGATGCCGAACTCCCGGAACAGCGAGTCCATGCCGAACGTGCGGGCCTCGTCGGGAACGATGGGCACCACGCGTGGACCGAACGCCTCGTCGCGCATGAGGTCGCGCAACAAATTGGTCATGGCCATCGTGGTCGACACGGCCCGACCCTCGGATCCCTTGGAGAGCCCGGCGAACACCGACGGGTCGGGCATGGTGAGTGGGCGCCGATTACGGATCCGACGCTTGGGGATCGAACCACCGAGTGCCCGACGGCGTTGCACCATGTACTCGTTCTCGGGACTGTCCTCGGCAGGCCGGTAGTAGGGCGCCCGGTCGCCGGCCAGGGCCGACTCGGGGATCTCGTCCTCCAGGTGGAGGCGCTCTCGCAGGGCCAGCAGTTCGTTGGCCGTCATTTTCTTGATCTGGTGGGTGGCGTTGCGGGCTTCGAAGCCCGGGCCGAGCGTCCAGCCCTTGATGGTCTTGGCCAGGATCACCGTGGGGGCGTCGTTCTCCTCGGTGGCATTGCGGTAGGCGGCGTAGACCTTCTGGTAGTCGTGACCGCCCCGAGGTAGGTCGGCCAACTGCTGGTCCGACAGGTGTTCGACCATCGCCCTGAGGCGGGGATCGGGGCCGAAGAAGTGTTCCCGGACGTAGTCCCCGCCCTCGACGGCCAGGCGCTGGTACTCACCGTCGACGGTGGAGTTGAACTTGTTGAGGAGGACCCCGTCGACGTCAGCGTGGATCAGCTCGTCCCATTCCGAACCCCAGATGACCTTGAGGACGTTCCAGCCGGCGCCCCGGAACACACCCTCCAGTTCCTGGATTATCTGGCCGTTGCCCCGGACCGGGCCGTCGAGTCGCTGCAGGTTGCAGTTGACGATCCAGATGAGGTTGCCCAGGCCCGACCGGCCGGCCAGGGAGATGGCGCCCAGGGTTTCGGGTTCGTCGCACTCGCCGTCGCCCAGAAAGCTGAACACCCGGCTCTCCGACGTGTCGTCGATCCGGCGGTTCTGGACGTACTTGTTGAAGCGGGCGTGGTAAATGGAGTTGATCGGTCCGAGCCCCATCGAGACGGTGGGGAACTCCCAGAAGTCGGGCATGAGGCGGGGGTGGGGGTAACTGGACAGGCCGTCGCCGCCGATCTCCATGCGGAACCGGTCCAGATGGCGTTCCTCCAGCCGGCGTTCCAGGAAGGCCCGGGCGTACACGCCGGGAGCGGCGTGGCCCTGGAAGTAGACGTGGTCGCCGGGGCGGCCGTCGTCCTTGCCCCGGAAGAACCAGTTGTAGCCCACCTCGTAGAGGGAGGCCGACGAGGCGAACGTCGAGAGGTGGCCGCCGATCCCGTCAGCGGTCTTGTTGGCGTTGATGACCATGGCAGCGGCGTTCCAACGGATGAAGGCCCTGATGCGTCGTTCGATGTGCTCATCACCCGGGAACCACGGCTGGTCTTCGGTAGCGATGGTGTTGACGTACGGAGTCCATGTAGGTGGCGCATGGCCGACGTTGAGTTCGCCGGCGCGTTCCAGGAGTTTGGCCAGCATGAATCGACCGCGACGTCGGCCCGACTGGTCGACAAGTGAGTCAAAGGAGTCGATCCACTCCCGGGTCTCGCCGGGGTCGCCATCCGGGAGTTGGTTGATGAATCCGTCGATCACGTCGGCAGTCTCCCATGCCGAGTCGGTTCGCTAGGTAATGACGGCTGTGTGGGTAGGGTCGCTGACCGTGCCCAACTCCGACCGACTGTTCGATCCGTCCGCAGCCGATGAGCCGGCCCGGGTGGGAAATAATTCTGCGTCGGTGGACGGCGAGTCGGCCGGCGAGCAGGTGGTCGCCTACACGGATGGTGCGTGCTCGGGAAACCCCGGCCCTGGAGGTTGGGCGTGGGTGGTGCCCGACGGTCCGTACGCCGCCGGGTGCGCCGTTGAGACGACCAATCAACGAATGGAGCTGACGGCCACGTTGGAAGCGGTGCGGGCCTTCGCTGGCCCACTGCTGGTGGTCAGTGACTCGACGTACGTCGTGCACTGCTTCCGGGATGGCTGGTGGGAGAAGTGGCTCCGCAAGGGCTGGGTCAACGCCAAGAAGGAACCAGTAGCCAACCGGGATTTGTGGGAGCCGCTGATTGAGGCGGTCCAGGCACGGGGGAATGTCGAGTTCCGCTGGGTGAAGGGCCACTCGGGTGATCGGTGGAACGACGAAGCCGATCGCCTCGCTGTCGAGGCAGGCACCCGACAGGTGGGTCTGAAGGGCTAGGGACTCGGTTCCGCGGTCTGCCTCACGTGTGGGTCGGCCAGATCAGTCGAGCAGGTTCAGCCACTTCACGAGGGCGGCCCGGGGAGTACCGGGCAGGGCGATGGCCACCACGGCGTCGTCGCCACCGTCCCACGGTCCGTCGACGGTGACCGTGGAGGACGACCCACAGACCTGAAGCACGGTGCGATCATCCGGTCGGTCGTTGACGCGGATGAGGCCCTTTGCTCGGACGACTCCGCTGGGTCGGGCTCGTGTCCAGGTGTCGATCGAGGCGCGGGTGACCGGCCCGGCCAGACGACGGGAAATGGTCACGTGCTCAGGATCGGACACCCTGGTCGGGCCCGATCTGCTGGCCGGAGTCGTCGCGGCGCCGGTTACTGGCCCCCGGCTCGATGACGGGCCATTCCCGGCGACAGATCGAAGAAGAGGCCCGAGGAGCACACCGGTCGGAACTGGCGCCCGAAGCACCGTGGCATCGGTGGCGCTGCTCAGCCATATCTCGGTGGCTTCCAACTCGGTAGCACCGGCTACGTCGGTCCGGCTGATGACCACAAGATCGGCCTCGGATACCTGGGCCAAGATGGTCTCACCGACGTACCGGTCGCTGGCCCGGTCGCGAACGGACAGGGGGTCGACGAGGACGACGGTCCCGTCGGGACTGAACCCGGGGGAGTGCCCCCACTGGGCGACCTTGTGGGGTTGGCCGACGCCGCTCACCTCGACGACCACCCGGTCGATCCGGTTGGCAAAGCCACGCACGATGTCGAGTGTTTCGGCGAATCCATCGGCCATGGTGCAGCAGATGCATCCGTTGGCTAGTCGGAGTACGTCGTCGGTCGCCGAGTCGAGTAGTCGGCCGTCGATGTCAATCTCTCCGAAGTCGTTGACCAGCACGGCGATGCGTTGGCCGTCGGGGTCGGCCAACAGGCGGTTCAGCAGGGTGGTCTTACCAGCCCCTAGGTAGCCCCCGATGACGGTGAGGGGCAGGCGCATGTCCTTGGTGGCCATGATCGTAAGTCTCGCGCCGGTCGGTAGGGAACGGGTCGGTAGGGGTCGGCAGAGCAGGAGCCGAAGGGTCGACTGGCCAGCAATGGGCTGGGCGGAACCGGTTCGGTTAGGCGGTCTGGGGCGAGCCCTCGTGGAGCACGCCACCGCTCATGGTGCCCCAGACTGGAACGTCTCGCAGTTCGCCAGGATCGACTTCGAACGGGTCGGCCTCGAGCACCGCACAGTCGGCGAACTTCTGCGGGGTGATGGATCCGATCTCGTCTTCCATTCGGAGTTGCCAGGCGGCACCCATGGTGATGGCGTGTAGGGCTTCGGCCACGGTGATCCGTTCGTCGACGCCCAGCACCTGCCCTGAAGGGGTGAGTCGGTTGACGGCCGCCCACGCCACGTGCAGGGACCCGAGAGGAGAAACCGGCGAGTCAGAGTGGATGGACAACGGCACGCCAAGGTCAAGGGCCGTGCGGGCGGCGTTCATGCGGGCCGCACGGTCGGGACCGACGGTGATGTCGCGATGCTGGTCACCCCAGAACCACGTGTGGTTGGCGAACACGTTGGCGCACATGCCCAGTGCCCGCATCCGGCGGTACTGGCCGGGGGTGGTGAGCTGGCAGTGCTGGACGGTGTGACGGTGGTCGGGCCTCGGATGGGCGAGCTGAACCTGCTCGAGGCCGTCGAGGAGTACGTCGACTGCCTCATCGCCATTGGCGTGAGTGTGGACCTGGAGTCCCGCTCGGTGGTACGGCGCCAGGCGTTCGGCGAACTGATCGGGGGCTATCAGCCAGATGCCGTTGGGGCCTCCGTGGTGGTAGCCGGGCCACCTGAGGCGGGCGGTACCGCCCTGGATGGAGCCGTCGAGCAGCAACTTCACATTGCCGAACCGGATGCGATCAGTGGACCTGTCTTTCAGGTCGACCATGGCCGCTGCGCAGGCCTCGTCGCCGTCGGGGGCATTGGCGAGGGCGCCGTGGAACATAGCGACTCGCAGCGGGAAGGAGTCGTCGGCCAGGCTGGTCCACTGGCGGACGATTGCCTCGTCGAGCAGGTTGGAGGTGCCGAGGTCGGTGAGGGTGGTGACCCCTACGTTGCGGGCGGCGTTCCCGAAGAGGCGGACCGAGTCGTCGGAACGTTGCCGTCCGAAGAACGAGCGGAAGGCCGGACCGGCCAGTGCCATGGCCGGGAACTCTTGGAGTTCACCGGTCGGCCAACCTGAGCCGTCCTTGGGCACTCCAGCGGCTGCGGTGTCGGGGTTGATGGCCTCGGCTTCCATGAGCGCCGAGTTCACGGTGGCGAGGTGCATGTTGGAGTGGCACACGAAGATCCGACGGGTAGTCGACACGGCGTCGAGGTGACGACGGTCAAGCCGGTCACCGGGCCAGAAGATGGGGTCGAGGCCCCAGCCCAGAAGGGGTTCGTCGGGATCTTCGAGCAGGCGTTCGGCTTCGCGGAGGCGCTCGATCACGGCATCGAAGGTGGTGCAACCGGGCCAGAGGCGGCCGTTTGGTCCCCGTCGAGCCTCGTAGCCCACGTAGGTGAACTGCCAGATGCCGCCGGTGTCACGGTGGCTGTGGGCCTCCACGAAGCCGGGGAGGAGGACCTTGTCGGCCAGGGTGTCATCGATGGTGCCTCCGTAGGTGGCCACCAGTTGGTCCGTGTCGCCCACGGCTAGGAATCGGCTGTCACGTACGGCGACCGCCGAGGCGATGGGACGGGCCGGGTCGAGTGTGTGAACGATTCGGCCCGGAAAGATCGTGGTGCGCGAGGTGCCTCCTCCCGCTTTGGTCTCGGACATGTCGGCAATGGTACTCCGACAGTACGAATCCGTACTGTCGGAACAAATGTTGGGCACGTGGTGACCGTGGGGCATAGGTTCGCGATTACCGACGAGAGGAGGTGGTCCAGATCAGTAGTGATTCTTCCAGTAAACGATGTGGGACTTCGGAGGTGGGCGGCCGCTGAGCGGCGCTGGGCCATTCGGCGAAATCCACGCCGACCCACCCTCGGGACCCGACCGCCGGCACTGGTCCCCGCCGGCACGAACGGTCGCTCCCGTGAATCCCAGATGAAACTGAAGTCAAGAGTTCCGGCGTGGGGGCGTGTCCGACTGGACACGTCCTCCGTCGCGTTCCGGGGGTTCCTCAATCAACCCCCGGGGGTAACGTCGGTGGCATGGATCGACCGTCGGCATTCGCCCATCACCGCTTCATCGGCGACAAACGGACCCAGCAGGTCTACGACCTGGACGAGGTGGCCGACGAGGACGCCATGGCGGTGGTTCTCGACGAGTTGATGGCCAGCGAACGCTTTCTGTGCTTTGGACCGGATTCGCTGGCCGAGGCCCGCAACCGGGGCTACCGACTCCGCAGAGTCTGACCGGCGACTTGTCTCGAGACCCGGTCGGTGCCCTGCGCCGAGACCTAGTGGTCGCCCTAGTCGGCTTCTACAACGGCCATCCGGATGCCGAGCGCTTTCCGATGTTGGCTGAGGTAGGCGGGCACCTCACCGATGCCCTGGAGGGCGGAGGCCTGGCTAGTCCCGACCCGGTCCGGCTTCCAGTGGCGCATCTGCTCGACGAGGTTGACCCTCGGAGCGACGTGCTAGGTGTCGAGTCGGTGCTACGGGCCTTTGCCGCGGCGGCGCCGATCCTGCGCTGGGTCCAGACACCTGCGTACCGGGCGACCCTCTCGCAGCACTACCTCGACAACTACGGCTATGTGCGGGTCATCGGCCGCGGCGGCCTGGTGGAGTCGTCACTGGTGAGCGCTGGCCTCGGCATCTGGGGTGCCGGACTGCACTACCCCCGCCACGAGCATCCGGCCGAGGAGACGTACCACGTGCTCCACGGGGCGGCGAGATTCCAACGAGGAGACGGCCCGTTCGAGACCAAGAGGGTGGGGGAGTCGGTTCACCACCAGCCCTGGGAACGTCACGCTCAGAGGTTTGGCGACGAGACGTGTGTGCTGCTCTGGGCGTGGACGGGCGATGTGACCGTTGACGCCCGCCTCATTCCCGACGAGGACTGAACCCCCGGTCAGGTTGGGTAGTGGGCTCCAATAGATTCGATCAGCGTTGGCCGGTCAAGGACGCGTGGATCGTCCGCTAACCGGGAGTTCACCGGATGGATACCTGCGAAACAGGCCTTCACATCGGACAACTCGCCCTACTGCCCGTCGTCTCCGACCCGCTTTGGACTGCCACACGGCGCCCAGATCGCCTCGCATTCGCCCGGAAATCGTTCATGGCTTATGTGCTTCAATTGGGTGATGGACCGTAGGCGCCCTATCGGCCATGTCCAATCGAACCGGATCGTTTGGGACAACTGGGCTGACGAGTACGTGGCGGCGGGCCGGCGGGCCTGGGGTGATGCTCAGCCCAGATGGGGGATTTACGGCAGCCCAGAGTCTGCGGTTGGATTAGTCGACACCTTCGATGGTGGCGATGTGATCGAGTTGGGGTGCGGAACGGCTTATGTTTCGGCGTGGCTGGCACGACGCGGCGGACAACCGGTCGGGCTCGACAATTCGGAGGCGCAACTAGCGACTGCGGCGAGTTTCCAGAAAGAGTTCGACCTGCGGTTTCCGCTCATTCACGGCGATGCGGAGAGGTTGCCGTTCGCCGACGAGAGCTTCGACTTTGCGATCTCCGAGTACGGAGCGGCCATCTGGTGTGATCCGTACCGGTGGCTCCCCGAGGCGGCGAGAGTGCTGCGCCCCGGAGGCCGCCTGGCGTTTCTAGGAAACTCCGTGTTGATGACACTTTGTGTGTTCGACGACAACGAGCCAGCTAGTGACCGATTGCAGCGCCCGCAATTCGGCATGCACCGGTTTGAGTGGCCAGATGATCCAGGGGTCGAGTTCCACATCTCCCACGGTGACCGCATCCGACTCTTGCGTGATTGCGGGTTCGAAGTCGAAAACCTCATCGAACTTCAACCACCTGTCGAAGCCGAAGAAACTCGCTATCCGTTCGTGCAACTCGACTGGGCAAGGCAATGGCCGGTCGAGGAAGCGTGGATCGTCCGCAAGACGGGCTGACCAAGGTGGCCGGAGCTCGTGCGCCGGCTTCGCTGCACTGGCTGGTCTGAACCTGAGCGAAGACCACCCCGTGGGGATCAGGACGTTGTCTAGGCGGTGGCCAGAGCCCGTTCGAGGTCCGCCACCAGGTCTTCGACGGACTCGATACCCACCGAGATCCGAATCAGGTCGTCCGGTACCTCGAGGGCCGACCCTGCAGCCGAAGCATGGGTCATCACGCCGGGGTGCTCGATGAGCGATTCCACGGCACCGAGCGACTCGGCGAGGGTGAACACTTCGGTGCTGACCGCCACTTTCTCGGCGGCTTCCCGTCCTCCAGCGAGACGAAACGACACCATGCCTCCAAAGCCGTCCATCTGTCGTCCGGCGATCTCATGACCTGGGTGTCCCTCGAGCCCCGGGTAGAGCACGTGGGACACTCGGGGGTGTTGGACTAGAACCTCGACGATGGTCGACGCGTTGGTGCAGTGCCGGTCCATGCGCACAGCCAGGGTCTTCATGCCCCGTAGCACCAGGTAGCAGTCAAATGGCCCAGGGACGGCACCCACCGCGTTCTGAACGAAGCCCAGATGGTCGGCGATCCGGTTGTCTGAGGTGGCGACGAAGCCGCCGACTACGTCGCTGTGGCCCCCGAGGTACTTGGTCGCCGAGTGCACTACGGCGTCAGCACCAAGGGAGATCGGGCGTTGAAGGTAGGGCGTGGCAAAGGTGTTGTCGACCACCACGGTTCCTCCGAGCTCGTGGACAACGTCGGCAACTCGGTCGATGTCGATCACGGTAAGCAGCGGGTTGGTGGGGGTTTCAAGCCATACCATTCGGGTCTCGGGTGTCCAAGAATCCCGAATGGCGTCCGGATTTGTCAGGTCGACCGCAGTGTGTCGGATTCCCGTGGCTCCATGGACCTTCGAGATCAGACGGAACGTTCCGCCGTATGCATCGTCTCCCAGTAAGACCTGATCTCCGGGCTCGAGCATTCGCAACAGGGCGTCCTCGGCGGCCAGCCCACTTGCGAAGGCGAAGCCGTGCGATGCCCCCTCCAAGCTGGCTAGGCACTCTTCATAGGCGTGCCGGGTTGGGTTTCCGGTCCGTGCGTATTCGTAGCCAAACTTTGGTTCTCCCACGGCATCCTGGGCGAACGTGGTCGACAGGGCTATCGGAGTGACTACTCCTCCGGTTCGGGGATCATGTGGCTGCCCAGCGCGGACAGCCCGCGTCTCAAATCCGTAGTCGTCCGGGTTCTCGAATCCCGAAAGCAAGGGGTCACCTCCCATGGCAGGCCCAGTCACTTCAGGTCCTCTCGTCGTGGGGGGACAAGAAGCCCAGGAGGTCGGTTCGCGACACGATCGTTCTGGGTCTCCCACCCTCGAGGACCAGCAGCGCCGGGGCATGCTCAAGCAGTTCGGCGGCCCTGTCGATTGGCTCACCGGCCCCGATGGTTGGTAGGGCGGTCTGCATGACGTCCTCAACCGGCTTGTCCAGAATCTCGTCGGACTGGTAACTCTGGGTCATCAGCCAGAGTTCGGATACCGAACCAATCACTTCGGCGGCCGACAGCGGCATCTCGCCCTTGGCCACTGCGATCTGGGACACCCCGTACTTGCGCATAGTCAGCGCTGCGTCGCGCACAGTGTCTTCCGGACTGACATAGATGAGCTCTGGCAGATCACCGACGCGGGTTTCAAGGAGGTCGGAGATCACCGTGCCGTCCACTCGGTCGAATCCCATGGTGGCCATCCACCCGTCGTCGAACACCTTGGTCAGGTAGCCGCGCCCAGAATCAGGGACCAGTACGACCACCAGATCATCTGCGGTCAACCCGGCAGCCACCTCGAGCGCTGCGGCGACTGCAGTGCCCCCCGACCCGCCGATCAGCAGCCCTTCCTCTCGGGTGACGCGGTGGGCCATGGCGAACGAATCGGCATCGCTCACCGGCACCGTCGCGTCGACCACGTCAGGGTGGTAGGTATCGGGCCAGAAGTCCTCACCCACCCCCTCTACCAGGTACGGGCGTCCCGATCCCCCGGAGTAGACCGAACCTTCAGGGTCGCCGACCACGATGGTCACGTTCGGGTTCTGCTCCTTTAGGTAACGGCCGACGCCGCTGATCGTTCCACCGGTTCCGGCTCCGGCCACGAAGTGTGTAATGCGGCCCTTCGTTTGTTCCCAGATCTCGGGTCCGGTGGTCTCGTAGTGGGCCTGGGGGTTAGCCGGGTTGAAGTACTGGTTTGGCTGGAAGGCACCGGGGGTTTCATTCATGAGCCGCTCGGCTGTCGAGTAGTAGGACTGCGGGTCCTCGGGTGGAACGGCGACGGAGCACACGACAACCTCGGCTCCGTAGGCCCGTAGTAGTGAGACCTTTTCGGTGCTGACCTTGTCGGTCATAACGAACACGCACTTGTAGCCGCGTTGAGCGGCAACGATGGCTAGACCGACCCCGGTGTTGCCTGATGTGGGTTCGATGATTGTCCCACCGGGCGCAAGGAGGCCAGCCTTTTCGGCAGCGTCGATCATTGCAACGGCTGGTCGGTCCTTGCTGCTGCCGCCTGGATTGGTGGTTTCAAGTTTGATGACCACCGGGCAGGCCAGGCCGGCACCCATGCGTGACAGGCGGACCATCGGCGTCTTGCCAATTAGTTCAAGGACGGAATCGGCGATGTCAAGGTCGGTGAGGTCCATAGGAAAATCTGAGTGAATTGGGTGGCGCTTGGTCAGCGGTCGTTGCTTTAGACGGCGCACGCCATGTCGGCGCCACAGCACATCGGGGACTTGATCTTCCCGTGGCCATTGGGACACTTTGAGACCTCAACGGTAGAGCCGTCGTCCTTGTCCAAAATCGCGTCAACTAGGGGTTCATCGCATGCGCCACAAGTGGCGTTTACGGACATTCCGCACGAGCTGCAGGTATAGGTAGCCACAGGGGTCCTTACTCTTTAGACGACGGTCGATACTTGTTCGGTGTCTGCGGGTGAGAATCCCGCTTCTAGGAACAGTACAGCCCTTCACTGGAAGAGCTCATGGTGAACCACGTCATTTCAGTGAGCTTTGGTGCTGACGAATCGGTGGTGGCCACTGGTGTTTGCGGACAGCCGACACGCCATCGGTAGTGCGAGCAGTCTGTCTGCCTGGAACGCTTCTCGTGCGAGGTGATTGATGGGGTCTGGTGCACGGTCGGCAATGGCCGGTCGAATCAGGCTTTCGTTGGGGCTCCGACAGGCTGGTTGTAATCGACTTTGGTGGGCCAGTCGAACAAAGGGTCGGTGGGTGAGAGACCGCCGTGGCTCCGGTCAGGAGACGGAGCGTGCCCGGATGAGGTTCAGCGCACTACCGGCCTTGAACCATTCGATCTGGTCGGCCGAGTAGGTGTGCCGGCAGCTAATCCGGGTCTCGGTGCCGTCAGGAGCGGCGACCACCACGGCTACCGGTACGTTGGGTGCCAGGTCAGCCACCCCGACCACCGATATGCGGTCCTCGGGCCCAATCAGGTCGTAGTCGGCGGGGTCGGCGAAGGTCAGCGGTAGGACGCCCTGCTTCTTCAGGTTCGTTTCGTGGATTCGCGCGAACGAGCGGGCAATGACCACCTTGGCGCCACGGAAGCGGGGCTCCATGGCTGCGTGCTCACGCGACGACCCCTCGCCCATGTTCTCGTCGCCGATGGCCGCCCAGGCCACGCCGGCCTCGTGGTAGCGGCGGGCGATCTCCGGATAGGTCCGGGTTTCACCATCGGTGACGTCCCAGCCGGTGCCCACTTCGCCAGTGAAGGCGTTGACGGCTCCCATGTAGACGTTGCCCGAGATGTTCTCGAGATGGCCCCGGTACTTCAGCCACGGGCCGGCCATCGAGATGTGGTCGGTGGTGCACTTGCCCTGCGCCTTGACCAGAACGGTTAGGTCGGTCAGGTCACCACCGTCCCATGCCGCGAACGGTGTCAGTAGTTGCAGGCGGTCACTCGTCGGTGACACTTCGACCTGGATGTCCGAACCGTCGGCCGGCGGGGCCTGGAAGGTCTCTTCCCCCGGGTCGAAGCCGTCGGCGGGCAGTTCCTCGCCGTCGCCCACCGTGAGGCGGACCTCGTCGCCGGCCTCGTTCAGCAGTGTGTCGTTGGCCGGATCGAAGTCGAGTCGGCCGGCGATGGTCAGGGCGATCACCGTCTCAGGGGAGGTCACGAACGCGTGGGTCGTGGCGTAGCCGTCGTTGCGCTTGGGGAAGTTCCGGTTGTAGCTGGTGACTATGGAGTTGGGGATCCCGTCGTCGAGGTCCTGACGGTCCCACTGGCCGATACAGGGCCCACAAGCGTTGGCCAGCACCTGGGCGCCCAGCGCCTCGAAGTCGGCCAGCAGGCCGTCTCGCTCGATGGTGGCCCGGACCTGCTCGGAGCCAGGGGTGATGAGTAGTGGTGCTTTGGCGGTCAGGCCCTTGGCTACGGCGTCACGGGCGATGCTGGCCGCCCGTGTGATGTCCTCGTAGCTGGAGTTGGTGCACGAACCGATGAGCCCGGCACTGACCTCCAGCGGCCAGCCCTCGCGCTTGGCCTCGGCCCCAAGGTCTGCGACCGGACGGGCCAAGTCGGGGGTGTGGGGGCCGTTGATGTGCGGCGACAGGGTTGACAGGTCGATCTCGATGACCTCGTCGAAGTAGGAGCCGGGGTCGGCCTCAACCTCGTCGTCGGCTCGCAGATGTTGGGCCACGGCGTTGGCGGCGTCGGCCACGGCCTCACGACCCGTCGACTTGAGGTAGCGGCCAATGGCGTCGTCATAGGCGAACATCGAGGTCGTGGCGCCGATCTCTGCTCCCATGTTGCAGATGGTGGCCTTCCCGGTGGCCGACATGCTCCGTGCACCTGATCCGAAGTATTCGACAATGGCACCGGTTCCGCCCTTCACGGTGAGGATGTCGGCGACTTTCAGGATCACGTCTTTCGGGGCTGTCCATCCGTTCAATTCGCCGGTCAACTTCACGCCGATCAACTTGGGCCAACGCACGTTCCACGGGAATCCCGTCATGACGTCGACGGCATCTGCGCCACCTACGCCAACCGCAACCATTCCGAGTCCACCGGCGTTGGGGGTGTGGCTGTCGGTCCCGATCATCATCCCGCCGGGGAAGGCGTACTGCTCGAGGACGACCTGGTGAATGATCCCTGAGCCGGGCTTCCAAAAACCGGCGCCGTAGCGGGCGCAGACCGAAGCCAGGAAGTCGTAGACCTCGCGGTTGCCGTCGAGGGCGGTGGCCAGGTCCAACTTGCCGTCATCGCGAGCTTCGATGAGGTGATCGCAGTGGGTGGTCGTGGGGACCCGGACCTCATCGAGGCCAGCGGTCATGAACTGCAGCCAGGCCATCTGGGCCGTCGCGTCCTGCATGGCAACCCGGTCCGGTCGTAGGTCGACGTAGGAGACGCCGCGCTCGAGGCCGGAGGCCTCCGGATCGTCAAGGTGGTTGACAAGCACCTTCTCAGCCAGGGTGAGAGCACGGCCCAGACGGCGACGGCCGGTGGCTACCCGCTCGTCGAGAGTCGCGTAGACGCCCTGGATCAATTGGATGGGGGTGGATGCTGCGACTGTCATAGGGGTGGATTCCTCTAGGTGGGACGGCGGGGTGCGGTGCGCATCTCGCAGAGGCTGGGCGGTGGATTTCGAAGAATGCAGGTGATCCTGGTCGGATTATTTATCAATGTTCGAAGATTATCTATGTGGTTGGTTGGCTAGGGGAGTCGAGTACCCAAATAAAGCCAGTAGTTGGGTTAAAAGTGAAGTGCGAGCGAAATGACGCTAGTCAGAGCGCCGGCCAGCGACGTCGGCGACGTTGTGAACTGCGGTCACGGTCGCCAAGGGCCCAGGCTCGACGCCATGCCCCCACGTCGGGTCCGGTTAGGCCGGGCGAGGTGCCGGCGTGGGCACGAATGCGGGCCTGGTACCAGTCCGACGTCGCCTCGTCGCCGAGAGCGGCCACTGCGGCCTGCAGGCGGACGGCGAATGCCCGGGCGCTCTCATCGTGGTCGGCCGTCAACGGGTCACCGAACGTGACCGTTGTGCGTGACGGACGGGGCAGGGTTCGTCCCTTACGCAGAATCCGACCGGTGCCCTGCAGGTGGATGGGTACGACAGGTACACCACAGCGGATGGCCAGGTAGGCGGCTCCGCCCCGGAACTCCTGGCCCCACCCGTCGGGGCTTCGACCGCCCTCCGGGTACAGGAGGATCGACCACCCGTCGTCGATCAACCCACGGGCCATGTCGGCCGACTTGCGCCCGACCTTGCTGCGTTCGATGGGCACGGCGCCGATAGCCAACGCTGAGACCGCGC
The DNA here is from genome assembly GCA_030747595.1 of Acidimicrobiales bacterium. Classification (NCBI taxonomy): domain Bacteria; kingdom Bacillati; phylum Actinomycetota; class Acidimicrobiia; order Acidimicrobiales; species Acidimicrobiales bacterium. The sequence continues at coordinate 130,324 of JASLKK010000004.1, forward strand.
CGGACATCCGGTTGCTGAAGAAGTAGTCGGCGGCCGCTCCGACCACGATGCGGTGGCGCCACGGCTCGGGGATCGACGTCAGCAGCAGCGGCGTGTCAGCGTGACTGTGGTGGTTGGCCACGAAAACCACGGAACCGTCTAGGCAGTCGAGCCGGTCGAGGCCTCGTCGGGCGGGCGACGCCAGAACTGCCATGGCCGGGCGCATCACCGATTCGAGGATGGCGGCTCTGGCCACCCGGGCTGGATACCGACGTGCCCACCCGGTGTCGTAGTCGGCCCCCAAGCCGTGGTCGGGCGACGGTGGCTCGATACCGGTGGGCACGGGCGCTGCACGCCACGGGAAGCCGAGGCCGCCCGCCATCGAGCGAGCCTTCGCCACAGATCGGGCCGCAAAACTCATTGGGCGGTTCCCACGACTCAGGTCACGTCTGCCATCAGGATGGGTGGGTTCTTCATATGGGTGATGGTCGGCTGAGGACCCACCACGTCAGATGCCATCTCCAGGGCGTCCTGCAGTGTCGACGCCGACTGGAAGCCCATGCGGCGGACGGCCGCCGGGTCCCCACCGACGATGATGACCCGCCCGAGGTGCTGCAGGGCATGGCTGCCCCAGTACCACATGTAGAACGGGTGCACACCGTGGTAGGCGTATGAATTGCGGTACAGGTGGATGTACCACTCGTCCTCGGCGAACTGCTTTTCGTACTTGCGCTCGATCTCTATCGGATCGGTGGTATCGGCCAGCACCTGCTCGAAGAAGTCGATGTAGCTCGGGTGGTGGATCGGGTTGAACTCCCAAGGGGTGGGGTGGCTCATGATGAGCACACCACCTTCCCGCACCAGCGGCTTCCCCTTGTAGAGGTTGAAGAAGTACCCGAGCCCGAGACACATGACGAGAATCGGGTTCATGATCGAGTTGACGTTGTACGGACAGATATAGGGAAGGCCCATGGTCAGGATGTCGGTTTGGCCTTCGACGGGTACCAGTTGCTGGCGGTACACGTTGGCTGTGGTGACCTCGTGGACGGCCTCAACCTCACCGGCCTGCACCGAGGTGAGGGCGTAGGGCGCCTGCCACGACGAGAAGACCTTTCGCTTGGTCTTGGTCGGCATGATCTCCAGGCCGGCCTTCATGCCGAGGAACTGCATGCGGTCACGGGCCGACCACTCCCATTCGCGTTTCTGGAGGAGAGCGAGCGGGCCTTCCCGGCCGAACGTGTTGTTGTTGACCGTCGTCTCGATCTGGAAGATCTTCACGCCAGCGTCCCGAACAACTTTGCCCATCCGCCAGTTGGAGGCGTGCAGTTCAGAGTTCTCGCGGTCCATGAACGATTTCGAGTTTTGCATGGTCTTGACGTTGTGGTGGTGGCGCAGGCCGGTGTAGCCCGATAGGCCGGTGGCCGTGCTCTTGTGGCCGCCGTCCATGGCCACCAGGTTGATGTTGACGTAGACGAGAAGGTCGCTTTCGGCGGCCCGCTTGCTGAACTGGACGTCCTCGCCGTGGGGGGTCTCGCCGAGCACCACCATGCCGTCGGGATCCTCGGCATCGTGGTTGTAGAGGCGACCATCGGGGGCGAAGGCGTCGTACACCCGGTCGCCCACCGCGTGGCGCAGCTCGTCTTCGGTCATCCGCCGGTGGATGGCCAGGGCGGCGATGAGGTGTACGTCGTCGACACCGGCCTCGGCGGCCAGGTCCAGTACAGCTTCGATGATCCGCTGGCGGATGTCAGGCCGCCGCATCGGCGGCAGGGGCAGGGAGATGTCGTCGAAGGCAATGGTCAGCTTCATGCCCGCGGTCAGTAGGGCCGGCAACGGGTCCGAATCGCCGATCGGGTTGAGGAGGGCGTGGCGGATGGCGCCGTCCGGGTCGGGGAGGCCCTCCAACGGTTCGGCCGGATAGATGACACGGGAGCGGTCGGACGGCAACCTCTCAAGTCGGAAGCCCTCGCCGTGGTGGAACACGATAGGCGGGCTGTTGCGGTCGACGTCGAGCACGAAACCCGGTCGGGGTGCGAGATGTCCGGTCATGGGAGGTATCCAGTCACAGGAGGCGTTCCTTCTCGTCGCGGAGGTCAAAGGCGATCTTGGTGGCGCCCCGGCGCCCGGCCGAGGCCGCATGCTCAAGGGCGTCGCGGTAGCGGGCAAGGGGATAGGTGGCCGACACGAGCGAACCAAGGCTGGCAGCACCGACAAGGTCGGCGGCCAGGTCGAAGGTGCGGCGCTCGGTACCGTCAGGAAGCGTCTCGGTGCCGTACGTGTAGGCGCCCACAAGGGTGATCTCGCGGTGCCAGAGGGGAGTCAGCTCGAGGGAGACCTCAGCGGGCATGCCGACGAGCACGATGCGACCCCTTGGGCGGACGATGGCCAGCGCGTCGGTGAGGCTGGAAGAGGATCCGACGCAGTCGATGACCACGTCAGCGCCACCGGTGAGTCGATCCACCAACCCTTCGGTAGGGGTCTCGCCGAGCCCGGGTGCGCCGATGGCCCGGCTTCCGGTGATCCGACGGACGGCCCGACGGATCTCATCGGGAGCGACCACTTGGTCTGCGCCCAGGGCGGCGGCCTGTCGACGCTGCTCGGGGTAGCGGGCGGTAGCCACCACGGTGCCGGGCGTCGCGTGCGCCCGGAGGGCGGCCAGGGTGACCAAGCCGAGGGTGCCGGCTCCCAGCACGGCTACCACGCCGCCTTCGGGTACCTCGGCCATCAGTGCGGCATGCACCCCGCAGGCCGTGGGCTCAACCATGACGGCCGCTTCGTCGTCGAGGGTCTCGGGAACGGGATGCAACTGGCTGGGGTGGGCGTTGAATGCCGTGGACCAGCCGCCCCCAGTGTCGTGGCAGGAACCGATCTGGATCCCCGGTCCGAGGTCGCCGAACGAAGTGTGTTCGCAGTTACCGAGGTGCCCCTCCGCGCACGGGGTGCACGTCGGATCGAGGTTTCGGCTGACGCAGCCCAGAACCGGTTCCAGGACGACCCGGGAGCCATTGTCAAGGTCGCCGACCACCTCATGGCCGGGGACGAACGGGAACGACACGAGGGGTTCGAAGTAGCGGGCCGAGCGGCCGTCAACGGTGGCCAGATCTGAGCCGCAGATGCCTGATAGACGAGGGCGGACCCGCACCCAGTCGGGGCCGGGCGTCCGAGAGGTGTCGAGGTCGACGAGCTTGAGGGGTCCGGCGGACGCTCCCCGCCCGGGCGTGATGCTGCCGGCCACGCGGGCAGCCGCGTAGCGGGGCAGGTTCCGGCGGAACTGCAGGGCCTTCATCTGGTAGTGCCCACGGTTCGCATCGGGGCCAGTGGTAAAGGACTGCGGTACATGCCGGGCGACTTCTGGAAGTCCTCGACGAGCCAACCCCGCTTCCGGGCGATGCCGGCCAGACGGGTCTCCGGGTTGACGGCGACTGGGAAGCCAACGGCCTCGAGCATCGGAAGGTCGCTGGCCGAATCCGCATAGGCCACCGACTCGCTTAGGTCCAGACCATGGGCTGCGGAGTAGTCGACGAGGGCCTGGTAGCGAGCCTCGCCAGTCGGTGGCACGGAGGTGAGTTGGCCGTCGTATTTGCCATCCACCACGCCCAACTCGGCACAGACGATGTCGTCGAAGAGCGGGCGGAACGGCTCGACGACGAAGTCCAGGGCACCGGTGATGAGTAGTGTGCGGTGGCCCAGAGCCCGGTGCTCGCGTACCCGACGGATGGCCGCCGGAAATGACTTGGCCAGAATCATCTCGCTGAACTTCTCGGTGGCGTCGATAGTGATCTGATCGACGGGGGCCCCGTCGTACCGGCGGTAGAAGTGACGTAGGAAGTCGCTGCGATCCTTCTTGTCGAGCGACAGCAGGGCAGGCGCCTCGGCTACCAGCCCGGCCACGAAGCGGACCCGGTCGCGACCACGTAGACGTCGGCTACCCAGCCACGCATAGCTGGCAACCACGTTGGACGCGATGAGAGTGTTCTCCAGATCGAAGGCGGCCAGGTGGCGTTCTGGGGCCAGGGCCTGGCGGCGTAGGCGGGCCGATCGGCTCTCGCCGCCCCGGGACGGTGGCTTCATGGGGACCCGGCCGGCCTTGACGACCGATGGGAGGTGGACGTCGGGGACGTAGGCCTCCCAGTCGATGATCCTGGGGTCGAAAGCGAAGGCCGCCTGGTCGGCGTCGTCGAGCGAATCCCAGAGGGCTAGTAGCCGGTCCAGTCCGTATTCGGCCTCGCACTCGGCGTAGGCGCCGTACAGGTCGACGTAGCCCTCAGCCCGCTGGATCAGCTCTCGCTGCTCCTCGAGGCGGGTGCCCACCAGAGCTTGGCGACCCCGTACCGGTAGGACGTCGAACACCTTCTGGGCATGGTCGAGCATCGTGGCGGCCCGTTGCAACTGCTTCTTGACCCGTCCCCGGCCAGGGAACGACCACTCGGGCACCGGGATGGGCTGGCCCATGTCGTCGTAGATGGGGTGTTCGGTGAACCACTCGCGCACCTGGTCGACCAAGGTGCCGTAGCGAAGCGGATTGACCGAACCAGAGGCCACCTGGACGATGTCGGGCCCACCGTCCGCTGCCAGGGGCCCGCGGGCAGCTACCGCGCAGATGGCGGCCACCACGAAGTCGACCGGGATGACGTCGATGGTTCCTTCGGGAACGCCGGGGAACTCCTTCAGGAGGCCACGGGCGTACGAGATGATGACCGGCTCGGCCATTCGGAAGCCACGGATCCAGCCGGGTGATGGGTCGGCAACGGCCGATTCGATGATCGCCGGACGGACCACGCTGACGGGTACGGCGCCTCGGGACTCGGCGGTGGCGATCTCGCCGAGGGCCTTGGTGTAGGCGTAGGCGTCGGGGAAGCCAAGCGACGAGGCACGGGCGACACCGGATTCGGCCATGCGGTCGTCGACCCATCGGGATCGCAGTTGCTCGGTCTTGGCGGCAAGGTTGGGCGTCCCGGCAGCACCGAGTTCGCCGCGAGCCTTGGAGCGGAACTCGGCGAGGCTTTCCGGGGTGCGGCTGGTCGTCTCGGTTTCGCGACGTATGCGACGTGCGGCGTCGACCTCGGTGCGCCAGTCGACGTCGACGAAGAACGGGCTAGCGTCGACCGGCTCCTCAGGGGCGGCACCGCGACGGCTGCCAGCCACATAACAGGTGGACACGGTCACCACGTGTGGGGTCACACCCAGCTCGGACAGTGCCTCGACGACTCGGACTGGTCCCAGCAGGTTGACCTCGATGGCCTGGTCGAGTGGCGAGTCGAAGCTCACCGCAGCGGCCGAATGGATGACGATGTCGCATGCGGCGAGAGCGGCCCGGCCATTGTCGTCCAGGCCGAGTCCGTCGACGGTGACGTCGCCAGCCAATGCCGTGATCCGTCGGGCGGCCATTTCGGCGAAGCCATCGGGACCGAGGGAATCACGCAGTGAGTCAAAGGCGTCGTTGCGAAGAATGTCGCGTTCTACCCGTCGCTCCGCGCCTCGTCGACCTGGCCGGACGATCAGGACGAGTTCGCAGTTGGGGGCCGAACGAAGGAGGCGTTCGACGAGCGCGGTTCCGAGGAAGCCGGTGCTTCCGGTGATGGCGATACGCCGCCCAGCGAGGGATTCGGGGATCACGGGGTCGTTTCTACCAGAAGGTTGGCCTCCTTACCATCTGGTAGAGAAGGGGGCTACGGTTGCGATGTGGCGACCACCGGGGAGCGGGGCAATACCAGAGAGCTGGTGTTGGACGCTGCCCTCGCCTCTTTCGGTACTACCGGCTACGACGGGACCTCGCTGGATGACCTGGCAGCCGGTCTGGGGATCCGAAAGCAGACGATCCTCTACCACTTCGTCTCCAAACGCCGGCTGTTGGACTCGGTGGTCGACCACTGCGCCGGCGAGCTGACCATGGCATTGGAAGGGGTCTTGGTCGAGTCCAGATCCGCCGGGAGAAGCGACTGGGAGCGTGTTGAGGGAATGGTTCGCGAGGTGTTTCGCCTGGCGCTGGACCAGCCGGTCCTGTTGGGCCTGCTGCGTGAGGTCAGTCGCCCCAACTCGCCGGGCGCTGTTCGGGTTCGGACTCACCTAGAGCCCCTGATGGCCAGGGCCCGCCGGTGGATGGAGGACGAGATGGCGGCGGGACGCATGCGACGAACTGACGCCCAGTTGCTCCTCTTGAGTGCGTACTCGACCGTGGTGGGGGTAGCCACCGAGATCGAGGTGTTGCGGGCTGCGGGCGTGGGGCCGACTCTGCGTCCAGTGGTGCAGCGACGTGGCGAACTGCTGCGGTTCCTACGTCGGTCGCTGGATCCCGCCGCCGGTAGCTAGTTGTCCGCTCCCGACGGTTGGTTATCAGCGGCCGGTGTGGCGACGGCGCCGGGTGTGGCGGGTAACGGCCAGGTCGACCAGACGGTCGATGAGCGCCGAGTAAGAGAGGCCGGCGGCCTGCCAGAGCCGCGGATACATCGAGATCGGGGTGAAGCCGGGGATCGTGTTGATCTCGTTACACAGCATCCGGCCGTCGTCGGCAATGAAGAAGTCCACCCGGGCCATGCCGGTGCAACGCAGGGCAAGGTAGGCACGGGCGGCCATCTCTTGGAAGCCAACGACCACCTCTGGAGAGAGGTCCGGGTCGATGAGGAGCTCGGCGGCGTCGCTCTCGTACTTGTCGGCGTAGCTGTAGAAGGTGTCACCCGGTCGGATCTCGCCGGGTCCCGATACCTGCGGGTTCCGGTCCCCTAGGACGGCGAACTCGATTTCCCGGCCGGCAATGGCTTCCTCGACGACCACCCACTCGTCGTAGAGGGCGGCGGTGGCGAGGGCCTCGGCGAGGGAGTCCTCGTCGGTGGCCCGCGACACGCCCACCGAAGAACCCATGTTGGCCGGCTTTACAAATAGCGTCGGTCCAAGGTCAGCCAGCAGGTCGACCAACAGGGCTCGGTGCCCGTCGGAGTTGGCGTCGGTTCCCAGGTTGACCAGTCGGTCGGCGTGGATAGCCCGGTATCGCGCCTGGGCGATGTTGTGGTGGGCCAGGACGTCCTTGGTGGCCAGCTTGTCCATGGCTAGGGCGGAACCGAGCACGCCGGACCCCACGTAGGGCACGTCGGCCAGCTCAAGGAGGCCTTGAAGCGTGCCGTCCTCACCGAGTGGTCCGTGGACGAGGGGAAAGACGACCAGGGACCCGGGCTCGGCATCAGGTCCTGCTTGGGCTGCGAGTTCGGCGAGGCGGGGGAGTGGATCCCAGGCCGTGCCCGTCGGATCGAGGTGGCCGGGGAGGTTGCCAGCTTCCAGGGCATCGGCCGCCTCGTCGGCGTAGGCCCAGCGGCCCTCCCGGTCGATCCCGATAGGGATGAGCTCGTAGCGGTCGGGGTTCGCGGCAGCCAGCACGTGGCGGGCCGAGACGCACGAGACATCGTGCTCGGCACTCCGACCCCCGAACAGGACGACAAGACGACGGCGGCTAGACACCTGAGCATCGTAGGGTCGCGTTCCGTGAGGTATCGGGCACCGTGAGGATGTGGACGTCAGAGGTCGCGAGAGCGACCGGTGGCCAACTGGTCGGTGAGGACGTGTTGGTCGACGGAGCGACCCAGGATTCCCGCATGGCCACGCCGGGATGCCTCTTCGTGCCACTGGTGGCCGAACGCGATGGGCACGAGTTCATCGAGGCGGCCATTGCCGCTGGAGCGGCGGCTCACCTGACAGATCGCAACGAGATCTCACGGGCCACGACGGCGATACGGGTCGTTGACACGTCGGTCGCGCTAAGGGCGCTTGGTGCGGCTGCTCGCCGGTCAGTGGGTGCCGGTGGCGGCCGTGTGGTGGGCATTACTGGGAGTGTGGGAAAGACTTCCACCAAGGACCTGGTCGCAGCGGTGCTGGCCCGTAGCGCCACGACGCACGCCAGTGACCGGTCGTTCAACAACGAGATCGGCGTGCCGCTGACCCTGCTGGGTGCGCCGGTCGACGCCGCGCATGTGGTGGTCGAGATGGGGGCTCGCAGCGAGGGCGACATTGCCGACCTTGCTGGGCTGGCCCGTCCCGACGTCGGGGTACTGACCACCGTGGCGCATGCCCACACCGGGAGCTTCGGTTTCCTGGAGGCCGTTGCCCGTACCAAGGGTGAACTGTTCGACGGATTGCCGCCCGATGGGTGTGCTGTGGTCCACGCCGACGTCCCCGAGGCTCTGGCCCAGGCGGAACGGGCCCGATGCCCGGTCCTGACATTCGGTGACCTGGGCGAGGTAAGGGCCCGGGATGTACGGCTCGATGACGTACTCCGACCGACCTTCCGACTGGAATCTCCGTGGGGGCGGATCGAGGTGAAACTCGACGCCCGGGGTGCCCACATGGTGGCCAATGCGTTGGCGGCTGCCGCGGTCGGCTTGGTGGAGGGAGTCGGGCTGGACGATGTGGCGACCGGTCTGGCCGAAGCTCGGCTCACCCCGTGGCGAATGGAGGTGATGACCGGCTCGTCGGGATGCACCGTGGTAAACGACGCCTACAACGCCAATCCGACCTCGACAATGGCTGCCCTCGATGCGCTTGTCGCCCTCCCGGAGGACGGACGGCGGATAGCTGTGCTCGGCGTGATGGCCGAACTGGGAGACGACGGACCGGCGGCACACGCGGAGGTGGCTGAACACGCTGCCGATCTCGGCGTGGAGCTCCTTGCCGCAGGTACCGATCTCTACGGGGTGGATGGACTAAAAGACACGGACGCTGCGATCGCCGTGCTGGGGGAGCGTGCGCTGGGTCAAGGCGACGCCGTTCTGGTGAAGGGGAGCCGTGTGGCCGGACTTGAAGCGGTGGTCGAAGGCTTGGTGGGCGGGTAGTCGAAGGTCTTCTGCGACGGGCAGACCCGTCAGTCGACGTCGTGGGGGAGTTCGGAGGGTCGCAGCGGCGAGTTGGTCTTGTTCCAGTCGGCCAGGCGTTCGGGGTCGCACGTCGGGCACAGGTACACGACCCGCATCGACTGGATGGACAGCTGGGTTCCACGGGACTTGTCGACAATGGACTGCAACGCGGTCCGGACCTCGGCGCTGCCACACGTCGGGCAGGTGGGTTTCAGGTCCCGGACCCACGAGAGGGCACACGATCCGCAGGTCACGGTGATCGTCTGCTGGCCGGGGTTGCCATCACGATGCCCCGACAGGTCGTCGTCTTCGCCGCAGCCCGGGCAGATCAGGTCGTCCACGCTGTTCACGTTAGGTCCGGCGTCGGGTGCCCCGGTCACGATTGCTGACTCGACCGTAGGGTGAGCCGGTGACCGGTCCCGTCGACCACTACCGCACGCTCGGGGTACCGATTGATGCCGCACCCGAAGTCGTGCGCGACGCCTATCGGGATCTGGCCCGACGACTCCACCCTGATTGGGTGGTCGACCCGACCAAGCGAACCGGGTCAGCCGAACGGATGGCTGAAGTTAACGAGGCTTGGCGGGTGTTGGGCGACGTGGGTCGACGGGCGGCCTATGACCGGTCTCGTCGGCAGGCCCCGGCACCTCGCCGCCCCTCGACGGGACCTCCGGTGGATGACCGTCCTAATGGACGACAGGGCGATTCATTCGACGGGGTCGAGGTATCGACGGCTGCCGGGTGTGCACTGCGGGTCGGGCCGGTGGTGCTGGCCCTCGCGGTGATGCTGGGAATTCTCATCGCCACCGCGGTCCTGGGGCCGGAGGGAGAGGTGCCGTCGAGAATGGAGGCGGGCCGCTGCGTTGAACTGTCCACGACGGTCCAGGTGGTGCCGTGCACCGTCGAGACGCCGGTGATCGTGGCTCGGGGCGTGGCTGGGACCACCTGTCCGATGGTTGGTGCATCGGCGGCAGTGGCCGTGCTACTCCCATCGAGGACCGAACAGGTTTGCGTGGCACCACCGGGGACCCCGGTGCCCTGACCGGTCATCCGACGCCGCCGGTACCCTCTTCGCCCAGCGGACCGTTAGCTCAGTTGGCTAGAGCGCTCGCCTCACACGCGAGAGGTCACTGGTTCGAGTCCAGTACGGTCCACGCTTCGACCTGGGGTTTTGCGGCTGTACGTATCTACACGTAGGGGATGAACTACTAAAGCAGAACCCCTGCTGCTGTTGAGGCAGAGGCTAGGTGGCCAACTCGCTGGCCACCGTTACCTGTGTGCGGTACGACACCGGAGCCCCCTGGTGTAAATACGCGTAGGCGTCTTGCTGGAACGCGGTCCGTGCTTAAGCGGGGTCCCAGGCGGCGTAGACGGCTTCGGGCGCACGCAGGGTTGTCGATACCGGTTCGATTCCGGTGGGGTCGTCGAGGCGGAGGCCGGGAAGTCTCTCGAGGAGCACGTCGAGACCCGTCAGGAGTTCTCGACGGGCCAAATGTGAACCCGGACAGAAGTGCGGACCCGAGCCGAAACTGATGAGGCCAACCGGGTCGCGATCCGGGTCGAACTCGTCCGGATGATCGTGGACTGTGGGATCCCGGTTGGCCGCGGCGATCCCGAACAGCAGCAACGAACCGGCAGGAATCCCGGTGCCCTGCCACTCGGCGTTTCGAGTAGCGATCCTGGGCAGGGCACCCAACGGTGGCTCCCAGCGCAGTAACTCCTCGATGATCGCCGGACGCCGCTGCGGATCGTCGAACGCTGTAACCAGCACGGACTCCCGGGTAAGAAGCACGTAGAGCAGGTTTCCGAGCGCGTGGTAGGTGGTGGCAGCGCCGGCGGCGAAGAACATCCGAATGTGGGCGACGACCTCCTCGTCGTCAAGTCGTCGACCGTCCACCTCATGGTGGAGCATGGCCGAGAGCACGTCATCGGTCGGCTGCCTTCGCCGCTCCCCGATCACCGGGCCGAGATGCTCGTCGAATTCGTCGCGAGCCGTCCGAGCGGCCTCCGGGTCACGCATGAAGCCCAGCAGGTCGAACGACCAGCGTCGGAGGCTCTCGTCACCGGCCGGGGGGAGGCCCAACTTGCGTCGGAGCACCCGGAACGGGAAGACGGCGCAGAACTCGGCCATGAGGTCGGCCCGGCCCCGCCCAATGAAGTCGTCTACGACCTCGTTCGCAACGGCCGCCAGGCCCCCGGCGTCGAAGCGTTCGATAGCACGAGACCGGAATGCCGGCTGCGCCAGTTGCCGATAGAGGTTGTGCTCGTCGCCGTCCATGCTTTCGAAGGTGCGCCCCTGGACCGGTTCGATGACGATCTCGTAGTGGGCACCCGCGGGAAACCGCTCGTTGTCCCGGAAGGCTCCGACCACGTCCTCGCTGCGGGTCAGGAACAGGGCGGACCCGCCGTGGAAGGGAACCTCAACCACCGGGCCCATCTCGCGCACGGTGGCACACGCCCGGTGAAACGACTCGCCGGGCAGCGGGTCGCTCCCAAAGTCGGGCAGTGGGTCCGGGGGCACGGCCCACTATCCCATGGTGTAGATACGCGCACCGGGCCAGGGAGGCGCATGGCCTCCCGTTCGGGGGTTCTGCTTAAGTCGCTTGTCCCAGGGTGTCAGAGACCCCCACCGCCCCTCACCGGTTCAGACATCGGGCCGTTACCTCCAACATTCGTTCGGATAACTCGCCGGTAAGCAAAAGTTTGTTCTCTTCGTATTCGAAGTCGCTCTGAGTGAGTCGCTCTTCGATGCACTCCAGTGCGCTGGCACAAACCGACGGAGACGAGCCCGCGTACTCGCAGTTCGTCAGAAATGCGTCGCGCACTTCCTCGTCATAGTCCCGATTCCCTGAACACCCGATGGCCGTAGATAGTGAGAGCACAACCAATACGGCCAGTGCAGGAAATCGACCGGTAAGACCCATCACGATTTCAGTCTCCCAGAAATCGAAGGGGGTCACCTCTACACCGAGGGCGTCAGAGGCACCCCCGCCCCCCAGGGGAGGGGGTGACAGACTCAGGCTGTGAAGAAGTACGCGGTTGTTCTGACGTTCTTCTTGGTCGTCTCGGGGTGTGGTGGGAGTTCAGACACAACAGCACCAACCTCAACCACTGCGGCGACACCGACCGCGACGATCAGGGTGGCTCCCACCGCGACAGCCGTGTCTACGACGATCAGGGTGGCTCCCACCGCGACAGCCGTGTCCACGACGATCAGCGTGGCTCCCACCGCGACAGCCGTGTCCACGACGACCACCGTCGCCCCCACCATAACTACGGCACCGCCGCCAACGACTGCTGCGACAACTACGACTACACCGCCGCCAGCGACCTCCGTTGCGTCTACGACAACGACGACCGCGAACATCAACTGGATCTCAGAACTGCTTGCCCCTCTTGTGGTCAGTAGTGCCTCCGCACCTATCAACTACGACCGCGACGACTGGGGCTCAGGGTGGTCAGATGACGACAGCGACTGCATAAACACACGCCACGAAGTCCTCATCCTCGAATCACTAACTGAGACAGGTTTCAGTTCTTCAGGATGCTCAGTCGTCAGCGGGCAGTGGTACGCCGCGTTCACTGGCACGTACGTCACCAACCCCAGTTCGTTGGACGTCGACCACTTCGTGCCACTCGCCAATGCCCACGATTCGGGCGGATGGGCTTGGTCGTCAGCGACTAAGAGGTCCTATTACAACGACCTTGTTGATCCGCAGCACCTGATCGCAGTTACTGCCTCGGCCAACCGGTCAAAGGGATCACGCGGCCCGGAGGAGTGGAAGCCCCCTGATTCCAGTTATTGGTGCCAGTACGCCGACTCTTGGGTGGACATCAAGGTGCGTTGGGGTCTCACAGTGACCTCCGCAGAACTGTCCACGCTCCAATCGATGCTCGGTACCTGTGGCGGTCCGCCAACCGGTGTCTACGTCCCACCTGCGGCCCCATCGACCACGACTAGTACCACTACTAGCACCACGACCACGACCACCACGACTACGACGGTTGCGCCAACGACCACAACCTCTGGAGTACCTGACAACCCGGGTAACACGAAGAACTGCTCCGACTTCTCCAGCTACCCGGCGGCGAAGGCATGGTTTGACACCTACTTCCCGTACTACGGCGACGTGGCGCGTCTAGATGGGGACAATGACGGTGAGCCATGCGAGTCCCTGCCCGGAGGCCCATAAACCACCTGCATGTATCTACACCTTGGGGCCCCAGCAGTCGCCCCACTCCCGGGGGAGGGGGCGACAGACTGGGTAGACGAAGAAGAGCCCGACGGCGTTGGTCACTCAGTTGCCGGTCGTGGTGCTGGGAGTTGGTCGAATCAGTCGGTGCTTCCGCCCGGGGCGATGACGACGATGGCACCCGACCCGACGGTTACCTCGGCTGCCGTGCCGATCATCCGATTCGAGAGGCCCAGGCCAACGCCGGGTTCGAGCGTCGCTTCGTTGAGCGACCAGACCAGTCCGGTCGTCGTCACGCCGGTGGCCGCACCGCCGACGGCCATCAGGCTGACCAGGTCATCGGTACTGCCGTCGATCCGGACCTGATCCCAGACCACCCAGGCCCGCGCCTCATCGATCCGAACGTCGACCCGGAGAGCCGACCACCGATCACCGGCCAGAATCAGCAGATTTCCGAGGGCGTGATCGGCCCGCCCGCCCGCGGTGACCACCACCGTCACCGACGTCGCCCCGGCACGCAGCGCCGCCGCCAGGGCCAACTCGAGGTCGCTTTCGTCCTTGTCGACCGGGTGGCGTTCCACGACCCGGGCAATCACTTCGGCGCCGTCGCTGGCCGAATCCATGTCGCCGACGAGCAGGTCGACGGTTAATCCGAGTCGGAGAGCGTTATCGATGCCCTCGTCGGCGGCGATCACCAGATCGGCGTCCGGTAGCGGTGCCAGTCTCCGGGGAAGCGGCCCGCCGGTCACGATCAGTGCGTGTCCACCTGCGGACCCGACAGTGGACGGGTCGATGGTCACCTGCCTACCCCGTTGACCCGCACTGTCCAACGGCCCTCCTGACACGTGAGCGACAGGTCAAGCCCGTAGCAGTCCGAGAGGGCTCGGGCAGTCAGGACGTCAGCCAGCGGCCCAACCGCCACGATCCGGCCGCCCTCCATGAGTAGCCCGTGGGTGAACCCGGGCGGGATCTCCTCAACGTGGTGGGTTACCTGGACCATGGGCGGCATCGCCGGGTCGGTCGCCAGGTCGGCCAGCGTCGACACCAGTTCCTCCCGGCCGCCGAGGTCCAGCCCTGCTGTTGGCTCATCCAACAGCAGGAGATCGGGGTCGACCATCAGGGTCCGGGCCAAGAGCACCCGCTGGCGCTCACCGGACGACAATGTGCCGAACCGGTGGTCGGCCCGGTGACCACAGCCGATCCTCTTCAAAAGGTCGCGGGCCCGGTCGCGATCCTCGTCGTCGTAGTCGTCCCACCAGGGCTCCAACGCACCGTGCCGGGCGGTCATCACCACGTCGGTGGCTGCCAGGTCGGGCCGGAAGGCGTCGGCCAAAGTCGCCGAGGCGTAGCCGATCTGGCGTCGGAGCGACCGCACATCGGTTCGTCCCAGTGTCCGGCCCAGCACGGAAACCGTCCCGGTGGTCGGGTGTAGTTGCAGGGCGGCGATCCGAAGCAGGGTGCTCTTGCCTGACCCGTTGGGCCCCAGGACCACCCAATGCTGGCCGCCCCTGACCTGCCAGTCGATGCTCTCCAGCAGTTGGGTTCCCTCGGTTCGGCGGCTCACGTCGGCTAGTTCGAGTACGGGGTCCGTGGCTGGCTCCAACACGCTGATGACCCTAGGCCGACCCGTTGCGACGGGCGCTGGTCAGAACAGTGAACGGAGCAGGAGGAGCACGGCGAAGGAACCGGACAGGACGTACACCGCTGGGGCCAGCCACCCGTGGTCGAGCAAGGGGCGAAGACGGCTACTGAGTGCCACGCCGACCAGCACCGAGGGGAGCAGGGAGAGCGCCAGGAGGAGGTCCGACGTACCGAACTCACCGGCCAGGGTCAACACGACCAACGAGATGGTCGTCCCTACGAAGAAGAAGGCGTTGAGGGTGGCCCGTAGTTCCGGGCCCGAGGAACCGTCCAGCACCAGGGCGATCGGAGGGCCGCCGACGGCCACCGAGGTGCCCATGAATCCGCTCAGGCCGCCGGCCCCCATGAGCGTCCACGGGGTCTTGGTGGCGTGCACTCCGGAGACCTTTAGACCCACGCCGACCAGCAACAGGGTGCCGAAGAGCAGGCCGATTCCGTCCTCGGACACCGCGGTGAGCGCCCAGGCGCCGAGCAGCACACCAGGAACCCGCCCGATTAGGGCCCACCGGAGGCCCGCCCGATCAATGGCGCCGTGCTCGCGCCAGGCGTAGAGGGCACAGAGCAACGGGTTGGCCAGCAGTACCGGACCGGGCACGAAGTCCGGGGCGATGAGGGCGAGTATGGGCACGGCGAACAGACCGGCACCAAAGCCCAGCACACCCTGAATGGTGCAACCGACGGTGAACACGAGCAGACCGAGTACGAACTCGAGCGTGCTCAACGGAGGCTCCCTCCGTCGCTGTGCCTATCCCCGATCGGACCGCCTGAGGCGTGCCGCTGCCACGTTTCGACCATGGCCGCATACTGCCCACCGAGGGCTATCAACTCGGCATGGGTCCCGTGCTCAACGATCCGTCCGTCATCGACGACAGCCACCCGGTCGGCTCGCATGGCGGTGGCCAGACGGTGGGCGATGAGGATGGCCGTGCGCCCCTCGAGCACCTGATCCAACGCCCGTTCGATGACCGACTCGGACTGCAGATCCAGGTTGGACGTGGCCTCGTCGAGCACCAGCACTCGGGGGCGAGCCAGGAACGCCCGGGCCAGAGCGACCAACTGGCGCTCGCCGGCAGACAGCGAGGCCCCCCTTTCGTGGATGGGGGTGTGGATACCGTCGGGCATCCGATCGAGCAGTGGTCCCAGACCGACTACCCGACACGCTTCGGCCACTTCGTCGTGGGGGGCATCGGGTCGAGCGAACGACACATTGTCGGCGATCGTTCCGTTGAACAGAAACGCTTCCTGGGGGACCACGCCCAGCTGACGCCGCAGCGAAGTGATACCGACGTTCCGAAGGTCGTGCCCGTCGATGGTGATGTGGCCGAACGTCGGGTCGTGGAATCGGGTGACCAGCTTGGCGATGGTCGACTTGCCGGCCCCAGTCGGCCCGACCACGGCCAAGACCTCACCTGGTTCGAGGACCAGATTGATGTCTCGCAGCACCAAGTGGTCGGAGTCGTACCCGAAGGTCACCGCGTCGAAATGGATCCGTCCGTCGATGGGGGGAAGGTCGACGGCGTCAACCAGTTCGACCACGGTTGGCTCGGTGCCGAGGAGGCCACGCAGCTTGAGCACCGCGGCATTGCCCTGCTGGTACTGGTTGTAGAGCTGTACCAGAGTCTGGACCGGAGCAAAGAAGGAGGTGAGGAACAGGAGGAAGGCGGTAAGTTCGCCGATCGTCACCTCGCCCCGGAGCGCCATTCGCCCACCGACGAGAAGGACCACAGCCTGGGCGATGATCCCGATGGACTCGGTGCCGGGTCCGAACAGGGCTTGAGCCCGGCCCATGTAGAGGTTGGCCTCCAGGTGGGCGTCGATGATGCGCTGGTGGCGGGCCACGTCGTGATCGCGACGGCCGAAGGCGGTGATGACCCGGATGCCGGCCAGGCTCTCGGCCAGGTTGGACAGGACGTCGGCGATGCGGTCCCGCACCCGGAGGTAACCGATGTGAGATACCCGTCGGAACCAGAGGGTCAGCACCACGTTGATCGGGACGACGGTGAGCAGACAGACAAGGGCCAGGCCGGGGTGGAGCACCAATAGGTAGGCAGTGATGACGATCAACGTCATGCCCTGGACTACGAAGCTGACCAGGCCCTCCTGGAGCAGGGTGGTGAGGGCCTCGATGTCGCTGGTCATCCGGGTCATCAGCACGCCCGACTTCTCGCCTGTGAAGAAGTCCAGCGACTGGCGCTGGAAATGGCTGAACACCCGGACGCGGAGGTCGTAGACGAGACGCTCGCCCAGTCGACCGGTGAAGCGGGTCCGTAGGAACGATGCGCCGGTGGAAAGCACCACGGCACCCAGGTAGGCCGACGCAACAGCCATCAGAACGCCGATCTCGCCGGCCAAAACGCCCTGGTCGATGCCGATCTGGGTAAGCAACGGACCCACGTGGAGAAGACCGGTCTCGGCGATGACCAGGAGAAGGGCCACGAACAGGCCGCCGGCGTGTGGGATCAGGAAGGTGCGAAGCCCGAACGGTCGCCGATCCCAGCGGGAATGCGAGAACGATACGTCCGGCTCGGGGTGGTCGGGTTCGTGGCGGAGGACGTCCTCGATCCGGGTTCGAAGCTCGTCGGGCACGTCGGCGTAGGGGAGACCGGCCTGGGCGTTGGCTTGGACCGACGAAGGTCCGGCGAAGAAACCGTGGCCGCCCATCAGTCGGCGCTCCGTGTTGCATCGGCGCCGACTCCGTCGGTCTGGGTGAGGATTGCCGCGTAGCGGGGCTCGGTGGCCAGGAGGCTGGCGTGCGTACCGTCGGCCACCACCCGTCCGCCCTCCATGAGGACCACCCGATCCGCGAGGCTGATGGTGGACAGGCGGTGGGCAATCACGATGGTCGTGCGGTCGGCCATGAGATCAACCAGCCCCTGGTGGATGTCTTCCTCGGTCTGGACGTCGATGGCGCTCGTCGCGTCGTCAAGGATCAGTATGCGGGGATCGGTCAGGATGGTGCGGGCAAGCGCGATCCGTTGGCGTTGCCCGCCCGACAGGGTGTAACCCCGCTCGCCGACCACTTCGTCGTAGCCGTCGGACAGACCGACGATGAACTCGTCGGCCCGGGCGATGTGAGCCGCTGCCTCAACGTCCGGGCGGGAGGCATCGGGTCGACCGAAGGCCACGTTGTCGTGGAGTCGCTCGGAGAACAGGAACGACTCGTCGGGCACCTGGCTCACTGTGTGGCGCAGCCCGTCCAGTCGGCGGTCACGGACGTCAATGCCGTCGACGAGCACCGCACCGGAGGTCACGTCGTAGAAGCGGGGGAGGAGTCGGGCCACCGTCGACTTCCCGCAGCCCGTCCTACCGACGATGGCCACCGTCTCGCCGGGCTCAATCACCAGGTCGAAGCCGTCTAGGACCGGGCGGGGGTCTCCCTCGTGTTCCGGGTCGGCCGTGGGATAGGAGAACACCACAGAGCGGAACTCCACCCGACCCAGTTCGGGGGAAGCCGTTGCCGGCTCACGGGCGCCGGGTCGGTCGACGATGGCCGGCTCCTCGTCGAGGATCTCGTAGATCCGCATCGACGAGGCGGCCGCCCGTTGTGCCTGGATGAGGACGAAGCCGAACATTCGGAACGGCATGGCGATCATGGTCACGTATCCGCTGAAGGCCAGGAGTGAGCCGACCCCCACCTGACCGTCGATGGCCAGGTGGCCGCCGTAGAGCAGCACGAGGGCCATGCCGAGGCGGGGGAGGGCTTCAATCATTGGATTGAATCGGGCGCGGGCTTCAATCAGGGCGGTGGCCGACCAGCGGAGACGGTCGGCGGCCCGTGCCAATAGGGCGATCTGGTCGAATTCGGCGGCAAACGACTTGACGACCCGGGTCCCGTTGACGTTCTCGTCGACCACCATGGCCACTTCGGCCATACGACCCTGGGTGACCCACGACAGGGGAAAGACCCGGTCGCGGAGTTTCTGGCCTAGTACGAAGACGAACGGCATGGTGGAGACGGTGACCAACGTGAGTGGTACGTGGATGCTGAGCATGAATCCGAAGGCCATGAGAAAGCTGACTGCCGAGAGGCCGGCCAGCGGACCGAAGGCCAGCAGGAGTTGAATGGAGCGGATGTCGGAGTTGGCTCGGGAGATCACCTCACCAGCCGCCACCCGGTCGTAGAAGGAGAACGAGAGCCGGGTTAGGTGCTGGTAGACGGTGTCCCGCAGGTCGGTTTCGATCCGACATGCCGTGCCAAAGAGGAGGTATCGGTAGGTGAACCGGAGCCCAAACGACGCGGTAGCCATGACGACCAGGAGGATGGCGTGGCGCTCCAGGTCGGCGAAGGCCGCGGAACCGTCGAGGCCGCCTAGTGACCGGTCGACGGCCTGCCGCAGGACCATAGGGACAGAGACCTGGAGGGCGAGGCCCACAAGTCCGGTAACCAGGACAACGGTGAAGGCGGCCCGTCGGGCGACGATCATCGGGAGGAGCCGACGGAACCAGCCCTTAGAGGTGTCGGGATCGATCTGGGGCGTCGCCTTCTTCGCTCCCATCAGGTCAGGCGGTGCCGGCGGCACGGGCAGCACGGATGGCGTCGCCGAACTTACTGAGGTTCTCGATAAGCGGCGTGGGGTCGCCGGCGTTCACGTGTGCTCCGAGCGCCATGAGGCGGTCGGCCACCGCACGGTCGGCGATCTCGAGGATCCGTCGGCCGCTTTCGGTCAGGTGGTGGACAACCCGTCGTCCGTCGTCGGGGTCGTCGTGGCGCTCGACGAGGTCCCGCTCTCCTAGCCCGTCCATCAGTGCGGTGATCGACGGGCGGCTGACCGAGAGCCGGTCGGCCAAGTCGGAGGGCGCGGCGCCGCCCTCGTCAAGGAAGACGAGGACCCGGTACTGGGAGAGGCTGAGCTGGTGTTCGGTCAGGGGAATGGTGATCTGGCGGGCCAGCTTGGCTGCGGCCCGGGCGGCGTCGACCTCCCTGGTGGGATGCCCCTCCTTGGCGGGAGGCGAGTCGTCAGGAGGGTTGGTCATGATGGTTAACGTATCGAACTATTTCTGAGGGCTCGCATCGGCCGTTACCGGTTGACGGGCATCGGTAGCCTTAGACCAGATGTCCACCTCCACGGGTTTGATGGCTATCGCCGCGCTGTTGATCATCAACGCGTTCTTCGTGGCGGCCGAGTTCAGCCTGGTGGCCGTGGACCGGGCCCGAATCGAGGCGGCTGCCACTGACGGCGACCCGGGGGCCCGGCGGGTCCGTGCTCTCCTGCACCGCTTGACTTCGCATCTTTCCGGAGCCCAGTTCGGGATCACCCTGTCAGCGCTGCTACTGGGGTTCGTGGCCGAGCCAACGGTGGCGCGCATCTTGACCGGCGATGACCACCCGACCGGGGCGTCGGTGGTGGTGGCCATTCTCGTGGCGACTTGTCTACACCTCGTGGTGGGCGAACAGGTGCCCAAATACCTGGCCTTGGCTGCGCCCGAGCCCCTCGCTCGCGGCTTGGCTCCCGCGGTGACGGTGATCGGTGTGATTGGTCGCCCGTTGGTGGCGGTGCTCGACGGAGCCGCCAACGCCGTGGTACGTCGCCTGGGAGTGATCCCGCGGACCGACCTCGACCCGTCGCGGACGCTCGACGAAATCGGGGACCTGATTCGAACCTCGGCCGACGAGACGCTGGATCCCGACGACGTGGCCTTGCTGACGCGCTCGGTTCGGCTGGCCGACAAGGTGGCCGCCGAAGTACTTGTGCCGCGACTCGACGTCCACTCGCTGGACGTCTCAGCGGTGGGCGCCGACCTGTTGGCCGAGGCGGAACGAACGGGCTGTTCCAGGTTCCCGGTGATCGACGGCGATCTCGACCATGTGGTGGGCATCGTCCACGTGAAGGCGCTGTTGACCATTGCCCGCGACTCGCGAGATCGGGTGCCGGTCGCCGAACTGATGGCACCGGCGCTGGCTGTCCCAGAGACTCGGGCGCTCGATGGCCTCATGGACGACTTCCGGGCGGCGCGCAGCGCCCTGGCTGTCGTGGTCGACGAGCATGGAGGAACCGCTGGCCTGGTGACCGAGGAAGATGTGGTCGAGGAACTCATCGGTGAGATCGACGATGACCTGCTGGACCTCACCGGAAAGTCGGCGCCACTTCCGCGAACCCAGGTAGACGGCCCCGGCAACATCGTGGTCTCAGGACGGCTGGGCCCCGACGACGTATACGAGGCCACGGGATTCGCCATCCCCGATGGCCCGTACGAAACTTTGGCCGGGTACGTCCTCCATCGGCTGGGGCGGATCCCCGAGCCCACGGCGAGGATCGACCACGAGGGTTGGCGCATCGAGGTCCTGGCTGTCGACGGTCGCCGGATCGAAACGCTCAGAATGGTGGCCCCCGCGCCGTCGCCGCCCGAGACTGAGGCCGAACCGGGGAGTCACCGATGGTGACCGCGCTGGCGTTGTGCAGTGTCCTGCTCCTCGTCGCCGTCAACGCTCTCTTCGTGGCGACGGAGTTCGCGCTGGTGGCTGCTCGACCGACGGTGTTGGCCGACGCGGCAGAGGGCGGATCGCGAGCGGCATCCCGGGCGCTCCGGGCCCGGCGGGACCTCCGTCTGCAGATGTCGGGTGCCCAGTTGGGAATCACGGCCAGCAGCATCGCCCTCGGGGTGCTCGCCGAGCCGGCGATCGGCGGCCTGCTGGAAAATCTGTTCTCAGCGGTCGCGGTCCCCGAGGAAGCGGCCGACACGGCGTCTTGGGTGGCAGCGATCGGCCTGGCAGCCGTGATCCAGATGTTGTTCGGCGAGTTGGTACCCAAGAACCTGGCCATTGCGGCTCCCGAACGCACGCTCCGGTGGACGGTGACCCTGCATGCAGCATTTGTCTCTCTGGCCAAACCTGCGGTAGTGGCCCTCGATCGGATGTCGGCGCTACTCATCCGCCCATTCGGCCTGACGGCCGTCGACGAGGTCCACCGTGCGGTAGGGGCCCCGGAGCTCACGTCAATGCTGGATGCGTCACGGCGCGAGGGCCTCATCGACGGGTTCGAACACGATCTCCTGTCGGGAGCGTTGGACCTAGGGCAGCGGACAGTGGCATCGGTGATGGTGCCCCGGTCCGAAGTAGCGACGGTCGACCGTTGGGCCCCGGTCCACGAGGTAGAACGCGTATTGGCCTCCTCGGGCCACAGTCGGCTGCCGTTAACCGGCCCAGATGGTGGCTTGGTGGGCCTGGTGCACGCCCGATCGGTGCTACGCCTACCGGTCGGAGCGGCCGACGACACCCTGACCACCGAGGAGGTCAGGACGATGGCCGTCCTGTCGCCCGACCAACCGCTGGACGAGGTACTCCATCTTCTGCAGCGAGAACGGATCCGTCTTGCTGCCGTGATCGGCACGGAGGGCTGGATTGGGATCGTGTCCCTGGAGGACGTCTTGGAGGAACTCGTCGGAGACATCCGCGATGAGACCGACGGGTATTCGGCTGGTGAAATCGATCCCAGCACGATGAGCACGTGAGTAGCCACGGTCGGTGGTCACCGGTCCATCAGGCATCGGAAGCCCGCCGGTAGGATTTCGGGGTGCATCGCCGCCTTGGCATGACCGTCGTGCTCGCCGGGCTGGTCACCGCCCTCCTTTCGACCGCTGTTCAGGCCGCGCCCCCCGCGGGCCGATCGGATCCCGCCGGTTCGGGTAGTGCCTCGAAATCGGTGGCTTTCACCAGCGACCCATCCCAGGAT
Organism: Acidimicrobiales bacterium; assembly: GCA_030747595.1. NCBI lineage: Bacteria > Bacillati > Actinomycetota > Acidimicrobiia > Acidimicrobiales > Acidimicrobiales bacterium. The sequence goes on from JASLKK010000004.1 coordinate 152,644, forward strand.
CTGGTCATCGACCGAGCCACCGGCCTGCTACCGCTTATCTCGGCAGCATCCGATGTGCTTCCCCTCGCCTTGGACGGCATCGCCGCCGCCGAACGACGACTCCGAGCCATGATCGATCTGCTGGTCAGCGCCCGGCAACGCCACCGTTCGGCGGTCCGGGCGTTCGCGGACGCCAACCGACTGGTCGCCGACAACGTGCGGGATGCGGCTCAGTTGCAGTCGGGTTATGGCGACGTCCTCGCCGGCATCTCCGCCACCGAACGTGCCCGCCTCGAACGCGACGCCAAAGGCCGACGCAACCGCTCGTCAGTGGTTCGTCAGGCGACGTCGTCGGACTGGGTTTGCCCGGTCGAAGGTCGCGTCAAATTTTATGATTCTTGGGGCGAGCGAAGGTCGGGAAACCGTCGCCATGAGGGCGTGGACCTAGTGAGCTTCAGGAACGCCCCGATCCTTGCACCGGTGGATGGTGTGGTCACCCACCGGTGGGACACCATCGGTGGCTGGTCCTTTGACCTGGTGGCCGGGGATGGCGACTACTACTTCGGAACCCACATGTCGGGATTTGGAAAAGTCGGTGAGGTCCGGGCCGGAGAGGTGATCGGATTTATGGGAGACACCGGCAACGCCGAGGGCGTGCACCTGCATTTTGAATACCACCCGGGTGGTCGTGAAAACGCCGTGAATGCCTACCCGATCGTGGATTCCCGCTGCAGCAACCGGACGCCCATGGACACGTCTCTCTACGACTGAGGCCCTACGAACTCAGGCGCCGATGGCGTGGTAACCGCCATCCACGTGGACTATCGACCCGGTAGTCGCCGGGAACCAGTCCGACAGGAGCGCCACGCACGCCCGAGCGACGGGTTCGGTGTCGTTCACGTCCCACCCCAGCGGCGCCCGCTTCTCCCAGGACTCCTCGAACTCGGAGAAACCCGGGATGCTCTTGGCGGCGATGGTGCGGATGGGGCCGGCGGCCACCATGTTCACCCGGACGCCATCGGGTCCGAGCCCCCGCGCCAGGTAGCGCGACGCAGACTCGAGAGCCGCCTTGGCCACGCCCATCCAGTTGTAGGCAGGCCACGCAAACCGGGCGTCGAAGTCCAGCCCAACGATCGAACCCCCGTTGGTCATGAGCGGTGCGACAACCTCAGCCACCGTCTTGAGCGAGTACGCAGAGATCTCCATGGCGACCGCCACGTCCGACCACTGGGCGGCCATGAAGTCCTCCCCAAGGCACACCTCGGGGGCGAATCCGATGGCATGCAGCGCTCCGTCCACCCGGCCCCACCGATCAGCCAGATGCCGCCGGAGGGACTCGGCCTGTTCGGCCGACGTGACGTCGAACTCCAGGACCTCGGCCTCTAAGGGCAACTTACGTGCCGTGCGTTCAGTGAGGCGAAGGCCCCGTCCAGCGCCGGTCAGGATCACCTCGGCGCCCTGCTCCTGGGCCAAACGGGCTACGGAGAAGGCCAGCGAAGCGTCGGTAAGTACGCCGGTGATCAGCAACTTCTTGTCGTCCAGGATGCCCACGTGGAATCCGTCCTTGTCTGTTGGGAAACCGACGCACTCGTCGGGGAACCGATTCGGAGGCTACCGGACGACCCCGGTAGCCTCGCCGGATGGAGATCGGACTGCTCGGAGCAACAGGCCCCGCCGGACAGGCCCTCGCTGCACGGCTGGCCGGAGTGGGACACGACGTGGTGGTCGGGTCACGCTCGAAGTACCGAGCCATGGAGGTACGGGACGCGATCCTCGACAAGTGGCCCGACCGGTCGCTCTCGATCCGATCAGCCGACAACTCGGGTGCCGCGGACGCCGAGGTAGTGGTGATCGCCACCCCATGGGACGCCGCTGCTGCCACCGCCCGGTCGGTGGCCGATCACCTTCACCGCAAGGTGGTGATCTGCATGTCCAACGCCATTGCCCAGGTGGCCGGAGAGTTTCAGCCGCTAGTGCCGCCGCGCGGGTCGGTATCGGCCAGCGTCCAGGCCGAGGTGCCCGATGCCTACGTGGCGGCCGCCTTGCACCATGTGGCAGCAACCGAGCTAGGCAACCTGGACACCGCATTAGCCAGCGACGTACTGGTCTGTTCTGACCACCAGCGGGCTACCGAAACGGCCTCAGAGATCATTGCCAAGATCCCGGGAGCCCGACCGTTGGACGCCGGCGGCCTATCCAACGCCATGGCCATAGAGGCCTTCACCGCCGTACTGTTGCAGCTCAACAGCCGGTACCGGACCCGGGTGGCCGTTCGGCTGACCGGCATCGACGACTGAGACCCTTTCGTGCCCGATCTCACCATCACCCTTCCCGACGGTTCGCAGCGCACTCTGCCCGAAGGTGCCACGGGCGCCGATCTGGCGGCAGACATCGGCCCCGGCCTGGCCAAAGCGGCGGTCATCGTCAGCGTCGACGGCGAGGGCCGTGACCTCGGTCGACCGTTGGCTGATGGTGACGCCGTCTCGGTGGTGACCGCCGACAGTGATGAGGGCCTCCACACGCTGCGTCATTCCACCGCCCACGTGCTGGCCCAGGCCGTCTTGGATCTCTGGCCGGGCGCCACCCACGCGATCGGCCCGCCCATAGAGGATGGCTTCTACTACGACTTCGAACTTCCGGACGGTGCTTCCTTCACCGCGGACGACCTGGCGGCAATTGATGCCCGGATGCGGGAGATCATCGACGCCGACCAACCCTTCGAGCGATTCGAAGCGGGAGCCACCGAGGCACTCGAGCTCTTTGCCGATCACCGCTACAAGCGGGAGATCATCGAGAAGGTCACGGCCGGTGGAGCGGACCCAGAGATGGCCGGCGAAGCATCGAACGACGGATCGGTCTCCTGGTATCGCAACGGAGAGGGTTTCGTTGACCTCTGCACCGGGCCCCACGTGGCGTCCACCGGGCGACTGGGCCACTTCGCGTTGCAGAAGGTGGCCGGCGCCTACTGGCGGGGTGACGAGAAGCAGCCCATGTTGCAGCGCATCTACGGCACTGCTTGGGCTGACAAGAAGGCACTCAAGGGGTACCTGCATCGTCTCGCCGAAGCGGAGAAACGCGACCACCGCCGGCTGGCCGCCGAACTGGACCTGGTGTCCTGGCCGGATTCGCTCGGACCCGGACTGGCTGTGTGGCACCCCAAAGGTGCTCTGGTGCGAAAGATCATCGAGGACTACAGCCGGGCCCGTCACGAGACGGGCGGCTACGACTTCGTCTTCAGTCCCCACATCGCCAAGTCAGTGCTGTGGGAGACCAGTGGGCACCTCGACTTCTACGCCGACGGCATGTACCCGCCCATGGAGCTGGACGGGGCGAGCTACTACCCGAAGCCCATGAACTGTCCATTCCACGTGGCCGTCTACCAGAGCTCCCAACGCAGCTACCGGGACCTTCCCCGCCGGTTTTTCGAGTTGGGAGCCGTGTACCGCTACGAACTTTCGGGGGCCATCCACGGCCTGCTTCGGAGCCGCGGATTCACTCAGGACGACAGCCACATCTTCTGCACGCCCGACCAGATTCCCGACGAGCTGGCCTCGCTGTTGGAGTTCACCCTGAGCGTGCTGCGGGCCTTCGGCTTCGAGGACTTCCAGGCCAAGTTGTCGACCCGCCCCGATGAGAAGTCGGTGGGTGACGACGCCCTGTGGGACATGGCCACCGACGGGCTCCGGCAGGCGTTGGAGTCGGCAGGCCTCGACTACGTGGTCGAAGAGGGTGGCGGTGCGTTCTACGGGCCAAAGATCGACGTGGACGTCACCGACGCCATCGGGCGACCCTGGCAATTATCGACCATCCAGCTGGACTTCAACCTCCCGGAACGTTTCGACCTGGAATACGTGGGCGACGATGGCGGTCGGCACCGTCCGGTGATGATCCACCGTGCGCTGATGGGGTCGATCGAACGGTTCTTCGGCGTGCTGCTGGAGCACTACGCGGGCGCGTTCCCGCTGTGGCTGGCTCCCGAGCAGGTGCGGGTGCTGCCGGTGGCCGATGAGCATCAGGCCTACGCCGAGTCGGTACGCGACCGTCTGGTGGCTGCTGGACGACGGGCCACCGTGGACCCGGCAGATGAGCCGCTGGGCAAGCGAGTACGGGCCGGCAAGGTCGGGAAGATCCCCCACGTGCTCGTGGTGGGTGACGACGACGCGGCCCACGGCACGGTGGGCGACAACGCCCGGGGTGCCGCTGCTCCCGAGCGTGACCTTTCGCTGGACGTGTTCCTGGTCCGGCTGGCCGATGCAGTGGAGTCCGGTGCGCTGGTGGCTTCGGGGCCAGCGGGGGAGACCAAGCCCTGACCGGTCTGGATCGCCTGTGGGCCGGCTGGCGACACGCCTATGTGTCGGGACTGAACGAGGAGTCCGACGCGCCCCTTGATGACGGCGAGGGCCGCACACTGTTCGAGGTGCTGGCCGATGGCGACCATCCCGACGACGAGACCCTGGTGCTGCAACGGGGGCCGACGTGCTTCGCGGTGATGAACGCCTATCCGTACACCAGCGGACACCTGATGGTGCTGCCCCGGCGGGCCGTGGGCGAGTTGGCTGAACTAACCGACGACGAGCACGCCGAACTGTGGGCGACGGTCCGGGATGCGGTGGCGGCCGTGAACTCGGCCCTAGATCCCGGTGGGGTCAACGTGGGCGTGAACCTCGGCCGGGCGGCTGGTGCCGGGATCCCGGGACACCTGCACGTTCACGTGGTGCCTCGCTGGTCTGGCGACACCAACTTCACCACCACGGTGGCCAACGTCCGGGTACTACCCGAGGCGCTGGGCGAGTCTTGGCGACGCCTCCGGGAGGCCTGGCCGGCGTGACCGGAGCCGGATGGGCTCCCGATTATGCACGGGACCTGACCCGATGATTCGTTCGGTACTGCTCGGACCAGCCATGGTCAGCATGGCCCTGATGGCTACGGCTACAGCCTGCGGCGAGACCGCCGAGTCGGGGGTCAAAGGATTCGCCCCCGAGCCGCTGATCTGGGAGACCTGCGGATACACCGAATGCGCCACCCTCATCGTTCCGATGGACCACGCTGTTCCGGAAGGACCGACCATTGAGGTGGCCGTGGCCCTGAAGCGGGCCGTCGCCGAGCCTCGGATCGGGGTGCTGGTGATGAATCCCGGCGGTCCGGGCGGGTCGGGTATCGAGATGCTGGAGTGGATGGGTCCAGCAATAGCCCATACGGACTTTCTGGGACGCTTCGACCTCGTCGGATTCGACCCTCGGGGATCGGGGTCCAGCACGACCGTCTCGTGCGTCGACGACTTCGACGACGAGATCATGGTGCTGGGACCCGAAACTGGTCTTCAGGAGGCAGTGGCTGAAGCCGAGGACCTGGTCGCCGACTGCCTGGAACGCAGCGGAGACCTCGCCCATCATGTGGGGACCAATGCCGTGGCCCGCGACATCGACATGCTGCGCCGGGCCATGGGCGAAGAACAGATCTCGTACCTGGGATATTCCTATGGGACCCGCCTGGGTGCCGTGTACGCCGCCCTGTTCGGAGACCGGGTCCGGGCCATGGTTCTGGATGGGCCGGTGGATCCGGCTGAACGGGCGAGTCGTCCCAGCCGAAACCAGGCCGACGGGTTCGAGGCTTCCTGGTCGGCCTTCGCCGCGGCGTGCGACGCTGAGCCGGACTGCCCACTGGGAGTCGTGGGGGGCGCTGAGCAAGCGTTCGCCGACGCGGTGGCCGCAGTGGCGGCGTCTCCGGTTCCGGCGGGCGATCGACAGGTGACCCATGGCGAGTTCTACCTGGGAGTGGCCGCCGCCCTGTATTCGCCCGAGACCTGGCCGATACTGGGAGAGGGCCTAGCCGAAGTGGTGGTCTCCGGTTCAGCCGTGATCCTCCAGGACCTTGGCGACATACTCCTGGGGCGCCGGGATGATGGCTCGTACGACGGTTCGATGGACGCCATGTTCCTGGTGGACTGTGCGGACGACCCCGAACGGCCGCCGCCCAGCGAGGTTTTCAGCGCCTCGTTGGCGATTGCCGATTCGCTGACCCACTTCGGTCCGGCATTCGCCGGTTCAACCGGCTGTCATCCGCTGCCGGCGGCAGTGGATCCACTTCACGTGGGGCCAGCGGACCTCGTGGTGCCAGCGTTGGTGGTGTACCTCGAAGGGGATCCGGCGACCCCGCCGATATGGGCAGGTGCGCTGATCGCGTCTCTGGGCGACGCCGTGGGGATCTCGTCGGATGCCGAGGGACATGGCGGCTACCTGGCAAACTCGTGGTGTCTGACCGAACCGGTCACCCGGTACCTGGTGGATCTCGAGGTACCCGCCGATGGGTGGTCATGTCGGGAACCAGGACGAGAGCATTGACGGCCCGGGTTCCAGGATCCTGATCGGGTAGTCCGTGGGCCAACCAGTCGGCCAGCCGTCTAGCTGGCCAGATCGCCGGCCTGATCGGACGTCAGGTGGCCGGCGGTATACATCCAGCGGATGGTGTCAGTCAGCGTCTCTACGGTCGTCCGCGCGGGGAAACCGAAGGCCTCGGTCGCACTGGTCTGGTCCACGTTCCGAAGGCCGCCGGCCCTGGCGTTGCCTACCGTGATCCGAGCCGTTTCGCCGGTCAGGGGCATCTGATTGCCGGTGGTCCGGCTGACCAGATCACAGACGATTCCACCCAGAGTGATGGTCCACAGGGGGCTGCCCATGACCCGGACCTTCCGGCCCGTGAGTTTTGCGGCCATGCCCAACATGTCGACCATTGTGTTGATGTGTCCGGCCAGCAAGTGGCGGGCAGGTGCCTCACCACCGGTGAGCGAACCGACACAGACCGCTGCCACGTCACGGACGTCGACGAAGCCGAATCGGATGGTCCGGGGAATAGCCGTGGTTCGCATCCGAATCCAGTCGCGCATGGTGGCCATTGAGTCGCTCAACTCCGGGCTGGGATCCAGCGGTCCGAGGATGCCGCCCGGGCAGACGACGACCACTGGGTGGCCGGCATCCTGATGAGCCACGGCCACGGCGTCGGCGGCGATCTTGGAGGCGGTGTAGGCACCGGACTCGGGCCCTACCGGACTGTCGGGGTTGATGTCGATCAGGGACGCGGCATAGACGCCCATGGACGAGACGTGAACGATCCGCTGGAGGCCCCGGACGACAGCCTCGTCGAGGATGGCGGCTGTCGAGGCGGGGTTGACCGCCCGCATGACGCCGGCCTGACGGGGGTCAAGACTGAACACCGCTCCAGCATGAATCAGGCCGTCAACGTCGACCAGCGAGGCGCGTAGGCGATCGTGGTCGGTCAGGTCGGCCTCGAAGACCTCGGCGGCATCGTGGGCCAGGCCGTGAACGGCAAGTGCCGACCGGGCCTTGTCGGGATTACGGACGACCATCCGGACGTCATGCCCGGCGGCCAATGCCGCGGCCGTGCAGTGCGAACCGACCAGACCCGTCGCTCCCGTGACCGCCACCTTCATGGCATTCCCTCCGATCCACTCGCCGACACTGACCTGTCCCCGGTGACGATCCTAGGTTCGGCCGAACCGCCTGACGGTCTGCCAACATGTTGCGATGAACCGCCTACCGAGGCTTCCCCTCATTGCTGCCCTGAGCCTGCTGATCGCCGCGGCGGCCGGGGTGGTAGCAGTCAGTGCCGTGGTGTTCCTCCTGGTTCTGGCGGGCTTCACCGGAGCCATGGCGCTGTTGGCCGACCGCTACCAGAAGCGCTGACTGCTGGGACACGGAGGACGAATCGGCCCACCCTGCTACTGTCCTGCGGCCATCCAGACCTCGACGTCCGATGGGCGTCAAACCGATCGCAGGGAGCAGTCGATGCCGCACAGCGTCCGGGCCGTGGTGGCCCGATCCAAGGGACAACCGGTCACCATCGAAACCATCGAGGTGCCCGATCCGGGGCCCGGTGAAGTCCTCGTGGCCGTGAAGGCCTGTGGGGTCTGCCACACCGACCTCCACTATCGGGAGGGTGCCATTAACGACGAGTTCCCGTTCCTCCTCGGCCACGAGGCGGCGGGGATCGTCGAGGAGGTGGGCCTCGACGTGACCGAGGTGGCCGTTGGCGACTTCGTGGTACTGAACTGGCGAGCCGTCTGCGGTCAGTGTCGATCCTGTCGCCGGGGACGCCCCTGGTACTGCTTTTCCACCCACAACGCCTCGCAGAAGATGACGTTGGACGGCCAGGAACTCTCACCGGCTCTGGGCATCGGGGCGTTCGCTGAGAAAACACTGGTCGCTGCCGGTCAGGCCACCAAGGTCGACCCGGCGGCGCCCGCCGAGGTGGCGGGACTGATCGGCTGCGGGGTCATGGCGGGGCTCGGTGCTGCCATGAACACCGGCGACGTGGGTCGAGGCGATTCGGTCGCCGTCTTCGGCTGCGGCGGCGTCGGCGACGCGGCGATCGCCGGGGCCCGACTCGCCGGCGCACACACCATCGTGGCCGTCGACCTCGACGACCGGAAGCTCGAGATGGCGAAGGAGTTCGGCGCCACCCACACGGTCAACTCTTCCAACGAGGATCCGGTAGAGGCCATCCGGGCCGTCACCGGCGGCAACGGCGTTGACGTGGCCATCGACGCGGTCGGCCTCCCGATCACCTACCAGCAGGCGTTCAACGCCCGGGACCTGGCCGGCACCGTGGTCCTCGTCGGAGTGCCCAATCCGGAAGCCGCCTTGGAGTTACCGATGATCGATGTCTTCGGTCGAGGTGGGACGTTGAAGTCCTCGTGGTACGGCGACTGCCTGCCCAGCCGGGACTTCCCGATGCTCATCGACCTCTACCTGCAGGGGCGACTCGACCTGGACCGGTTCGTGTCCGAGACGATTGCCCTGGACGAGGTCGAGGAGGCCTTCCACAAAATGGAACGTGGTGAGGTGCTGCGTTCGGTCGTGGTGCTCTGAGACGACGATGGGTCTGCGTATTGATCACGTGGTGACCAGCGGGATCTTCTCACTGGATGGCGAAGACTTCGAGGTCGACAACAACATCTGGTTGATCGGTGACGACCATGAGGTGGTGGTTGTCGACGCCGCCCACGACCACCGACCCATTGCTGAAGCGGTCCGAGGTCGGAGGGTCCGGGGTGTGCTGTGCACCCACGGCCACAACGACCACATCAACGCGGCCGTGGAGTTAGCCGAAGCGACCGATGCCCCGATCTGGTTGCACCCCGACGACGGAATGCTGTGGGACGTCGTCCATCCCGACCGACGCATCGACGACCCGTTGAGAGATGGCCTGACCATTGGAGTGGGTGGCGATGAACTGACGATCCTGCACACGCCCGGTCACTCGCCGGGTGGCTGTTGCATCCATGTGCCCGCCCTCGGCGTGGTGTTCTCCGGAGACACGCTCTTCAATGGGGGCCCCGGAGCCACCGGCAGGTCGTTTTCGGACCAGGGCGTCCTCGTTGAGAGCATCCGTTCGAGGCTGTTCGTGCTGGACCGGGTGACCACCGTCCACACGGGGCACGGTGACTCGACGTCGATCGGGGCCGAAGTCGACCGGTTGGATGCTTCTGACGACTGACCTCAGGGGGTCGCGTCCGGTAAGGGCTAGTTGATGACGGGGACGTTTTCCATCGCCTCGGCAATGGCTGCTTCCGGGAACTCGTAGTCGACGAGTTCTCCAGCGAGGTACTTCTCGTACGCGGCCATGTCCATATGGCCGTGCCCACACAAGGCAGTGAGGATGACCTTCTCTTCGCCGGTTTCCTTGCAGCGAAGAGCTTCTCGGATAGCGGCGGCAATGGCATGGGTGGGCTCGGGCGCGGGAACGATGCCCTCGCTCCGGGCGAACTGCAGCGCTGCCGCGAAGCACTCTGTTTGGTGGATTGCCTCCGCCTCGACGAGGCCGAGGTCGTAGACGTGGGACACCAGGGGTGCCATGCCGTGGTATCGGAGCCCTCCCGCGTGGATCGGGTCCGGGATGAACGTGTGGCCGAGGGTGTGCATCTTGACCAGTGGGGTCAGCTGGCCGGTATCACCGAAGTCGTACCGGTACTCGCCGCGGCTGAGAGACGGGCATGCTGCCGGCTCCACGCATCGGATCACTGGGTCCATCCGGCCAGCGAGCTTCTCGCGGAGGAACGGAAATGAGAGGCCGCCGAAATTGGAGCCACCGCCGGTACACCCGACCAGGAGATCAGGGGTCTCGTCGACCTTGGCCAACTGCAGAAGCGCCTCTTCTCCAATGATGGTCTGGTGGAGCAGCACGTGGTTGAGGACGCTCCCAAGGGCGTAACGGGTCTCCTCGCTCTGTGCGGCCTGCTCGACGGCTTCGGAAATGGCGATACCGAGACTCCCCGGACTGTCGGGGTCGGTTGCCAGGATGGCGCGACCTGCCTCGGTCAGGTTCGAAGGACTGGCGTGGAGTGTCGCGCCCCACAGTTCCATCATCGTCTTGCGATACGGCTTCTGGTCGTAGGACGCCCGAACTTGCCAGACTTCACAGTCCAGCCCGAACTGGGCCGTAGCGAAGGCGAGAGCGGAGCCCCACTGGCCCGCTCCAGTCTCGGTCGTCAGTCGCTTTACGCCTTCCTGGGCGTTGTAGAACGCCTGGGGGACAGCGGTGTTGGGCTTGTGGGAGCCAGCGGGGCTGACGCCTTCGTACTTGAGGAAGATCTTTGCCGGGGTGTCCAGGGCCTTCTCGAGGCGGCGAGCCCGCAGGAGTGGACTCGGACGCCAGAGTCGGTAGACGTCAAGTACCTCGCCGGGAATGTCGATGTACGAGTCCGTGGAAACCTCCTGCATGATGAGGGCCATCGGGAAGAGCGGGGCCAGGTCATCGGGGCCAATCGGCTCGAGGGTGCCGGGGTGTAGCGGCGGCGGTGGCGGCGTCGGTAGGTCCGGAATGACGTTGTACCACTGTGTTGGCATCTCGGATTCTTCGAGCAGCACCTTGGAGTAGTCGTCGGACATGGCTGTTTCTCATCTCTGGATTGGAGGAAATGGATCTGCCGGGAGGCCAGCACAGGCCGACAATGGTTTCGTCGGAATGTTTTGTCAACCTGTGTCGTCACAGGTCTGGGAACCGACGAGACTGCCGGGATGACCAGGGGCGGGCCGGAGAGCGGACTGGAGATCGGCGCTGTCGAAGCCAGCCTCTCGCCCTGGCGGACGTATGCCCTGTTGGCCGGCTCGGTGGTGGCCGCGTCGATGAACTACTCGGTGACCTTCGTGTCGTTTGGCGAGATCGAGCGAACTTTCGATGCCGGTCCGGCGGCCACCTCGTGGGTCCTCAACGCTTTTGCCATCACCCTCTGTGCCCTCCTGATTCCGTGCGGCTGGCTTTCGGACCGGTTCGGGCGGCGCCGGATGTTCCTGTCGGGAGTGACCCTTCTGGCTGTGGGGTCAGTGTTGGTTGCCGTGTCGCCCACGCTTCCGTTCCTGGTGGCGGCCCGGGTGGTCCAGGCAGCAGGGTTGGCCCTTGAGGGTCCAGCGGCCATGGCCATCCTGTTGAACGCCTTCCCCGCGGACCGCCGAAGCACCGCGGTGGGAGCCTTCGGTGGACTCGGCGGGATCTCCCTCGTGCTTGGCCCGGTGGTTGGGGGCCTGGTCATCGGTGCCGTGGGGTGGCGCTGGACGTTCGGGTTCAACACGCCAATAGCCCTGGTCACCGTGCTTCTCGGACTCCGGTTCCTGCCCGTGGATCGACCGGCGACCACTGAGTCGAGCCGGCTCAGACCTGATCTATGGGGAGTCCTGCTGCTGGTGGCCGGGTTGGCCGCGTTGGCCACCGGGATCGTGCAGGCCGAGTCGTGGGGCTGGACTGGAGTGGGGACAGTGGTCGCCCTCGTGGCGGCGCCGGTGGCCATGGTGGGGGTGGTGGTGCGATCCTCGAAGCGGGACGACGCCATACTCGACATGTCGCTGTACCGGATCCGGTACTACCCGCGTGGTAACGCACTTGCTTTTCTCATCGCCGGGAACTTCGCCGGAACGTACCTGGCGTTCATCACCCTGCTGGTCGGGCCGTGGGGGATGGCACCGGCGGCCGCCGGAGCGACGCTGGCCATCGTGCCCCTAATCGGCGGGCCAATGAGCTTCCTGAGCGGACGCATGGCCGACCGGTTTGGTCACCGACGTCTCATCGTGCCCGGAGGCCTGTGCATGGTGGTCGGCGCCCTGTGGTTTCGATCCGGGGTTGGGGAGACCACCGACCTCTCGTTGTGGTTTCCGGCGGTAGGGCTTTACGCGCTGGGCATCGGGCTGGCCCATGCCAACAGTGCGTCGCTGGCTATGCGGTACGTACCGGTCAAGTCTCTGGGCCAGGCCGGGGCCACCAATCGGATCATGTCCGAATTTGGCAGCGTGGCCAGCGTGGCCGTCACCGTGGCCCTGCTGATCGGTACCGACGACCCCGTCCAGGGGGCCCGCCGGGTGATGCTGATGTTGGCCGTCGTCGGGGTGGCTGGTGTGCTTGTGGCCCTCGGCGTCGACACACGCCCAGACCGGGAGATCGCCACCTCAGGCATCAGCTGAACTTCAACCGGCCTGGTGTCTCGGCGATGAAGTTCAGGACGGTGCTGGCCCGTTCAGGATCAGGGCCACGGCCCACGTCTCGAAAGTCGCGGACGAGGATCATCCGATCCACGCCGAGATCCTCGTAACGGGAGACCAGGTCACGGTCGACGGGTTCGGACGGCGAGACCGATATGGCGACCTCGCCGAGGCCCTCTGGTCGATCGAACTCGCGCTGGAGGTTCTGGATGTTGGCCACGGCTTTGGCTGTGAAGTCCAGCGTGGTTAGGAAGCCGTACCAGCCGTGGGCCTTGTGCACCGCCCGGCGAAAGGTGGCCGGTGAGCCACCGCCCACGTGTATGGGTGGGCCGCCCGACTGGATGGGTCGGGGTGAGGCCTCCACGCCGGACCACGACGTGAATCGGCCATCGAACGTCGGGTCACCGCGCCACAGGGAAGCCATGGCATCTAGGTGGTCGTCGGTCCTAGCCCCCCGCTCGGTGAACGGCACGCCGATGGCCTCGAACTCCGCGGGCACGTAGCCCACGCCGAACCCGGCTTCCAGACGACCGCCGGAAAGCACGTCGACCGAGGCCAGTTCCTTGGCCAGGACCACCGGGTTTCGTTGGGGGAGGATCACGATGCCGGTGCCGAGACGGATAGTCGACGTGTGGGCGGCCAGGAAGGACAACGAGGCGATCTGGTCGACGAAGTGGGTTCCGGGAGCGACGGGAGACGGGGGCCGCTGGGGGTCAGCCACCACCACGTGCTCGCCGGTCCAGATGGATTCCCAGCCGGCGTCCTCGGCGGTTCGGGCCGCCGAGGCCATGGTTTCCGGGTCGGCCAGTACACCGCTGTTGACGCCGAAGAATCCGAACTTCACGAGGGTCCCCCTTCAGTGGGTCGACCGACGGTAGTGCGGAAGGCACGGACCAGGTCGGCGAGCATGTACTCAGCGGCCGAGCGGTCCCCGGGAAGGGGGAGGGCTATTCGGCAGTCGGTCACGCCGGCTTCAACCAATGGGGCGACGCTCTCCATCGTGCGGTCGAGGTCCACCACGCCATCGTCGCTGCGAACCACTGGGAGTGATCCCTGGACCTCGAAGGCAGATGCGTCCAGTCCGAGCTCCTCCTGAAGGTTCCGCATCCGCGCGATCCCGCCAATCACGTCGGCCCGGTCTGCGCCCCACGGAATCCATCCGTCACCAAAGGTGGCGAGGCGTCGTGCGGTCCGGCGGTTCACGGTTCCGCTGATCCAGATTGGCACGGCGTTTCCATGTACGGGCGACGGCATGGACTGGACGTTGCCGAAGCCCAGTTCGTTGCTGGCATAGGAGGCTGGCTCCCCGGCCCACAAAATTCTGCACACCTCCAGGCTGTGGTCCAGGAGACGGCCCCGGTCGGCAAAATCCAGACCAGCGGCCTCGTATTCGGCAGCCTGCCAGCCCACTCCGACGCCGAGGTCGAGGCGGCCGTTGGACAGCACATCAAGCGTGGCCGCGGTCTTTGCCAACACGACTGGGCGTCGTAACGCGGCCAGGAGGATTCCGGTCTGGAGACGGATTCGATCGGTTCGGGCTGCCAGCCACGTAAGAGTGGTGAGGGGCTCCAACCACGCTCCGCCCGGACCGGTCGGTTGGCGACCACCCACCGTCCCCCCCTTGGACGGATCGCCGTAGTCGTCGAGGTTGTCGCCGAACACCACGTGATCGGCCACCGCCAGTCGGTCCACGCCGGCCCGGTCTGCGGCCACCGCATGATCTGACAACCGCGCCCAGTCCCCAGGTGGTTCGTCGGCGAAGTTCACCACCTGGATCGAAAGTTGGGGGTGCGTCATGGCGGTCATCGTCGGAACCTCCGGAGGGCGGCGCGGCGCCGATCGCGGAGCACCACGGCACGTTGTTCGCGGCTGATGGGAGCCCAGCGGTCGTCGAAGTGCTCGGCGATCGAGGCGACGGGTATCAGGGTGCAGGTCGGAACGGGTTGGCGGTCGGCCTGATTCCATCGGTAGGTAATACAGCCCTGGGTGGATCCCGTGGTGTCCAGCCAATTGGCGATGCCAGGGTCCTGATGGGCGACGACGGCCCGAAACACCCCATCGGCGGACACCACGGCCTGGTGTCCGTTGAGGCTGGACTGGTGGTCCCACCAGTCCAGCGATTGGTACCAGACGTCACCCAACTGGATCCCCCAATAGACGCAGTCGGGAATCTCGACCTCCAGAAGGAGGGCCTCGTCGTCGGCGATCCGATACCAGGTCTGGCCGTAGCCCTGGTCGACACTTCCACCGAGGTTCGAGACCGAGCCCTGGGCGGCCTGGACGTGGTCGAAGGAGTTGACCTCGGCACGGGCCACGTGTGCGTAGCCGAAGTCGGCCCAGAAGGCCGTCATGTCGAGCACTTGGTCGGCCGCTGTGGCCAGATGTCGGATCATCGACTCGCCAGTCATGCGACTGGCGCCCGGTTCCGGGTTGACGCATTCCAGATGCAGATCGGCGGGGATCTCCGAAGCCCAGTCGGAGAAGAACTGGCGGATGATGAGAGTGCAGTGCTCCGGTGGAAGTTCGAACCAGCTGGCGTCAGCCACTCCATCGGGAGATGGACCGGCACCAAAGGCCACCTCGAATCGACCATCGGCATCGGTAGGCAGGTCGCTGCCATTGAGCGTCAGGAACTGTTCGATTCCCCGCTCGGCGAAGTTGGTGGTCATCGCTGTGATGCCGAGGTAGCAGACCGTCCCGATGGTCCCCGAGAGTCGATAGGTGCGGGCCAGGTCGATCTCAGCTGCCTGGTACAGGCCATCGGGATTGTCCTGCCCGTTCTTGAACGGATGGAACCACGCGAGTTGTGGATGCTCGAGGTCGCCGCCCTCCAGAACCCGGCTGGTATCGCTGGCAAGTCGACGAAGAAGTGCCCGAATGCCCTCGGCGCGATCCATGTCGTCCATCGGGCGATCGGACTCGAGGACTATTGCTGCGCCGTCCTTTAGGCGGTCACAGAAGTCGCACCAAGCGCTCCGTAAGTCGTTCTGATTCGTTGACTCCTGCATGGACCGACCCTAACGAGGAGCGTCTCTGGGAGCCGGGTCGGACCGTTGGGCCTCCAGTCAGCAGCCAGGGCACGTAGGCGGTTGAAGTCGGGCCGGGCCGCTACCGTTTGGCCATGGCACGGTTTCAGTTCCTAGAGCGGTGGCGGCGCCCCGTGGAGCCCGTTGATGACCGGGACCACATCGTGTTTGTCCTGTCCGGCGGGTCGGTTCGTGGCGCTGCTCAGGCGGGGATGATCCGGGTGCTTCTCGATCATGGGATCGTTCCCGACGAGGTGGTCGGGGTGTCAGCGGGGGCGCTCAACGGCACCTTTCTGGCGGCGAACCCGACTGTTGAACAGGCCCGGCTTCTTGAAGGTGTGTGGCGTGACGTGGCTGACCGGAAGCCCATCCGGGGCAGCTTCATCCGCAATGTGGCGGCCATCGTGCGCGGGCGACCGAGTTTCGACAACGGCGACCGGCTACGGGCCCTTATTGCCGATCACGCACCGATGGAGGATCTAGCCCAGGCTTCAGTGCCGTGCCATGTCGGTACCACGGATGCCTCGACCGGCCAGTTGAGCTGGTGGACGAGCGGGCCGTTGGTCGACCTGTTGTGCGCGACCACCGCGGTGCCCGGCGTGCTGCCTGCCGTGGATTTGGGCGACGGGACACTCCACATCGACGGTGGAGTGGTATCCAACATCCCGTTGCGTCGTGCGCTATCCCTCGCGCCGACGCGGCTCGTGGTGTTGGACGTAGCGGCCAAGTTCACGCCGGCCACCAAGCAGACGGCGTTGTCGTTGATGCTGGTGGGCTTCCGGGCGGCTGCCGCCGAGCTCACCCGACAGCAGTGGTTGGACGTGCCGGCCGATCTAGACGTCCTGCACATTGAGCTGCCGACCGTGGACGATGCTCCGGACTTCGAGTTCGAATTGGTGCCCGACCTGTTGGTGCAGGGCGCACAGGTTGCCGAGGAGGCGCTGGCCACAGTGGCCACGGCTGGCTGACCACAGAAGGGTCAACTGCGGCGGCGGCGTCGGCCGACACGTTCGGTCCGCTCGGCGGCTCCGACGGTGGCGGTGGGTGTTGGCGGAGCGATGTCGGGCACCGGAAGGGTTCCGTCGAGAACGCCGCGGATGAAGGCAATGTGTTCTGGGTCGGTGCCGCAGCAGCCTCCAATCACCGAGATTCCCGCCTCCCGCAGGCGATAGGCGTGGGCAGCCAGAACCTCGGGACCAGCGTCGTACTCGAGCTCGTTGCCCCTCCAAACCGGGATCCCGGCATTGGCCTTGGAGATCACCGGAATATCGCCACAGACCGAGCGAATGGCGACCACCGCTGCTTCGGTGTCGGCCAGATTGGCGCCGCAGTTAGCGCCGATGCCGGCCACGCCGAGTTCAGTCAGGCGGGTTCCGGCTTGTTCACCGGTGACACCCATCATGGTTCGGCCCGCCGTGTCGAAGCTGAGGGTGGCCACGATCGGAAGATCGGATGTCGAACGGGCGCCCCGAATCCCTGCCTCGATCTCCGGAAGGGCGCTCATGGTCTCGAGCCACAACACGTCGGCGCCACCGTCGGTCAGGCCGGCTGCCTGTTCGGCGAAAGCCTCGGCGACTTCATCCTCGGTGAGTTCACCTAGCGGCTCGATGAGTTCACCGGTGGGGCCCATGGAACCGGCGACGACAATGGGTCGCCCCGCCTCGTCGGCCACGGCACGTGCCGCAGCGGCTGCAGCGGCATTGAGTTCATGGCCCCGACCCTCGAGGGAGTGCAACTTCAGCCGGTGACGACCGCCTCCGAATGAGTTGGTGAGCACCATGTCGCAACCGGCATCGACGTATTCCCGGTGGATGGCCTGGATGCGATCAGGGTGATCGACGTTCCAGATCTCCGGCGGATCACCAGCCGTCAGCCCGGCGGCAAAGAGCTGGGTTCCCATGGCCCCATCGAGGACGAGATACCCGTTCGCTGCGATTAGTTCCCCGAAGTCGGCCACGTCGCTGACCGTACCGGCCTCCGTCTGGGCTGGATGCATGGGTTGGAGGAGAGGGGTGTCGAGACGGCCATTTGGATTACAAGCACCTGTCTTGAAATGGGCCGGCTCTTGCCGTGGAGGAGATCTGGTGCGAACATTGGAGGGACGGAGCGACTGGGTGCAGGTGTTCGACGGAAACTCGAACAGCACCGTAGGGAGTGGTTCCGTTCGGGACATCCCGGGATGCACCCGCCTCGAGTTGGAGGCGGGTGTTCCGCGTGGCAGGCCCGATTCGAGACCTTGCCCCTTGAGAGGACATACGCTGCCGCCGTGTCGTTGATTCCTCCGACGAGTGCAGATGCGTTGCAGGCCGAGTTAGCGACCCGCTCCGGGCGTATTCGGCCAGCGGCCTACGTGATGCGACCCGATGTGCTGGGTGCCGCACGTCTCAGCCGCTACAGCTTCAGCCGGACCATGCTCCGCCGGGCGGTGGCTGATGGTTGGACGGCAGGTCGGGTTCATCAGGACCTTGATGCTGAGGGTCGTGGGGAAACGATTTACTTCGTGGATGCCGGTACGAAGCGGTTCAGTTTCGTGGTGTTCACGACAACGATCGACGAGTCCGCCCACACCGATCGGGTGATTGCCGATCGGTGGGAGGTGGCTGGGGCCCTCGTGGAGGGGGACGTCGACGACGATCTGCTGGCCCGACTTCGCATCGAGGTTCCCGAACAGGAATCCGGTCGCATGGACCCGCGGGTCCTGAGTCTGACTAGGGGCAATCGCAGTGTCCGGTTCTTCGGCTACCTGGTCGACGAGCTGGCCGCCGGCCGTCAGCCCGACCCCGACCGGGTGGGTGATGCCGGCTACATCCTCCGAAGCACAGCGTTCTACGCCAACGGCAAATTCGGAATGCGCTCGTTCGCTGGCTACCCGGGCGACCACCCGTTCCGGGTCCCGTATCGGGCCCAGTTCGTGGCCGCCTGGATGTTTCGGGAACTCGGCTACGACATGGTGGAGCACTGCGCCCGCGCTAAGGGTGGTGACACAGCGGTCGGGTTCGATGGCCAATGGCGCCGCTACTTTGGGCTCGGAAATGCCACGGGTCTCGGTCTCGTGCCGTATGCCTTCAAGCACCCGCGGGTGCTCGATGCCTGGGTCGGGGTGCGGGAGATAGCGTTGGCTGACGTGCGTGAGCGGGTGGCCGCACCGACAGACGGGGCGGTGCTCCGGGGATGGATCGCCAAGGCCCGGGAACACTTCGCGTCGGGATCCAATGACGACTGCACGCCGTTCCTGAACTCGCAGGCTCTGGTCCCGCTTCTGGATGACGTCGCCGAGGCGTGGGGCCGTGTGGCCGCTGGAGCGGACCCCTATGACGCCCTCTACCGATGGGCTGAGGACCAGGGCCCGGAAATGTCGGAGATGGTGGTATCGCTTCTTTTGGAACTTCATGACGGTGACGACGACCTGTTCGACCTGCTCTTCCTCGTCGACGAGCACTCCTCGGCTGACCCGACGGCCACGGTGGCAGAGGTCCGGGCGAAGCTCGATGAACGGTTTGGATGGTTGGGTGAACTCAACCTCGACGAGTCGCCGGCTGACGCCTTCTGGTGGGTGGTCAGCGACAACACCGAGGAGCCTCGACGAGCCCGACGTGACCGACTGGCCCCTGAGGGGCGGGACGTAGCCGTCGACGTGGCGCTACGTCTCTGGAGGTTTGGGAAAACGTTGGAGGACCGACATGCCGACGAGCCGGTGGCCGTTGTTCTGGCCGACCACCCGGAACACCGGATGGCGTTGGAACGCCTGGTGGCGAGTGACCGACGTTACGGCGAGCCTCGGGACAACACGTGTGCGACCAGCTACCTGCCGTTGCAGATCCAACGCTTTCAGTTGGCGCAGTACGGGATGGACGAGTTCAAGCCGAAGGACACCGACTGGCTCCGAGTGACGCTGTTCCAGGGGGCGCCACGACTAGCCGAACTGGGACCCGACACGACCGACGACTGGGTGCTGCCAGCCCGGCCCACCTCACGAAAGGAATGACGATGATTATCGACGGACTGCAGATCAACGACTGGTCACGTGAGGTGATCGCCGAGGTGCGGTCCGGTGGGGTCGACGTGGTGCACGCCACGGTCGGCGTATGGGAGGACCTCGCCGGAGCCATGACCCGGATCGGTGCCTTTCGGCACCTCTGTCGGCACAACGCCGACATGATCCGAATCGTCCGAACCGTTGATGAGATCCATTTGGCGGCGGCCGACGACGTACTGGCGGTTGTCCTGGGCTTTCAGAACAGCTCCATGCTGGGTGATGACCCGGAGATGGCGGGGATCTTCGCCGACGTCGGTATCCGGGTCGTCCAAGTGACCTACAACATTGCCAACCATCTCGGGTCCAGCTGTTGGGAGCCTCGAGACGGCGGTCTGACCCGTGCCGGCTACAGAATGGTCGCGGCGCTCAACGAGGCCGGCGTGCTGGTTGACATCTCCCACGTCGGCAACGTCACAGGCCGCGACACCGTGGATGCCTCGTCCCAGCCCATCGCCATCACCCACGGCAACCCGGCTGCGTTCTGTGATTCGCCTCGCAACAAACCTGATGACCTGGTCGCAGCGGTGGCCGCACGGGGAGGCGTCATCGGTTGCACCCTCTATCCGCTCTTCATGGGCGGGGCCGACGTGACCCGAACGGAGTACTGCTCGATGGTTGCTTCGTTGGCAGAGTCGGTCGGCGTGGAGCATGTGGCCATTGGGTCCGATGCAGTCCTCGGTTGGAGCCCCGACTCGCTCGGCTGGATGCGAAACGGGCGTTGGGACCGGGCGACCGCCCCGTCCCAGGCGCCGTCGTTTCCTCCGTGGCCGACATGGTTCGACGGTCCGAAGGACTTCGGGAGTCTGTCCGACGGTCTCGATGAGGCCGGCTTCACGCCCGATGAGCGCGATCTGGTCCTGGGCGGGAACTGGTTGCGTCTGTTCGGCGAGGTATTCCCCTCGTGACCGACGGTCGCCCCCAGGTGCTGGTCGCTCCCCGGGAGATCCACGACCTGGTGTTCCGTTGTGCCCGGGTGGCAGGCCTGGATGCCGGGGCCGCGGATCGGTCTGGTCGAAACGTCACCGCGGCTGAGGTGCACCTGGGTGGAGCGGTGGAAACCTTCTCCTCGGTTCTCGGCGATCCGCAACGGCTGGCTGCCGAGTTCGGTGCCGGGCCAGATGTCCTGGCGGAGGCTGAGGTCGAGGCGAGGGCGACAGGTTCCGCGGTGGCGAGGTTCGGCGTACCGACGCCGTTGGCTGCATTGGCCTCCGCGATCGCAGATATTGGTGGCCGTGGACTCGGCGTGGACGGTGTGAAGGTCGGGGCCACAGCGGCTACGACGGTCGATGAACTGGAGGTCACTGGGCCGCCGCCACCTTCTGACGGCACAGCGGCCGCCCGGGCGGCCCGCGACGGTCTAGCCGTGGACCGGGTCGCCTTCGATGCGTTAATCGCGGCAGCTAGACCGTTCCTGGTGGCCGAGTCGATCCTGGACGAGATCGAGGACTGACGGGTCGGGTCAGTCACCGGCGAGCTCGAGGGCCCGCGCCCAGACAGGCCCTTCGACCGTCACGGGATCGGAGGGCACCCGACCGGCGCCGGGAAGACGTGCACCGGGCTGGGACGCGATGCTCTCGCCCAGCGCTTTCAGACGGTCGTGGAACCCCCGGCCGCTGTACGAGGTCGGATCGATCACGATGTAGAACTGGCCCAGGTCGTGGGGTTGGCCATCGGTGGTCTTGAGCGGGGGCACGTCGGCGCTCAGACGGCAGCCGGTCATTGCCCCGGCCAGCAGTTCGACCATGAGGCTGATGCCGTAGCCCTTGTAGCCGCCGGCCGAGACCAGCGACCCGGCGAGCGCGGCCTCCGGGTCGCTAGTTGGGATTCCCTCGGCGTCCACCGCCCAGCCCAGCGGAATCTCCTCACCGGCCGCCGCTGCCATGGTGATCTTGCCGAGGGCCACCGCACTGGTGGAGAAGTCAAACTGTAAGGCGATGCCGCCGCCACCGTCGGGAACGGCCATGGCAATGGGATTGGTACCCAGGACCGGTACCGACCCGCCGGGCGGCGAAACTCGGGGGGAGGCGTTGGTGGCTCCGATAGCCAGCAGGCCCTCCCGTGCGAACTGCTCGGTGAAGTACCCGAGCGACGTACAGGTGTGGGTGTGTTCCACGGACATGCCGCAGATCCCGTTGGCTCTGGCGGCGTCTACGGCGGTTGGGAATCCGGCTGCGAACGCTGCTTGGGCAAAACCGAGCCGTCCGTCCACGCGGACGGCACCGGGCCGATCGTTGGTCACCACCGGTTCAGCGACACCGTCAATTCGCCCCGACTCGAGCTGCAGGCAGTAGCTCTCCAGGTAGTAAAGGCCGCAGATCCGGTTGCCGTTGCCTTCGGCCACACGGACGGCCCGTGCGACGAGAGCAGATACGTCGTGTCCGGCTCCGTGGCGTATCAGGCTCCGCCGGGTGGTTTCCTCGACTTCATCCAGAGTGACTTCGAGAGTGGCAGGCGTGGTGTCAGACATCCCCGAACCGTAGGTGACCGGGGGTCCGCTGCTCCTACAATCCGCGTATGGGTTCGGGGGTGCGACTTTCCGGCGATCTGGCCGAGGTGCTGAGCCGCTGTACCGGAACGTCGGCGACCGGCCATTCTCTGCCGGCCGCTTGCTACGTGGATCCAGATGTTGCCGCCCTTGAGGCAGAAGTGATCTTCCGACAGGGCTGGGTGGGGGTCGGTCGGAGCGACCGGTGGCCCAGCACCGGTGACTATGCGGCAATCGACCTTGGTGGAGTCCCGGTGGTGGTGGTCCGAGATGACGAAGGGGTCCTCAGGGCCTACGCAAACACGTGCCGCCACCGATCGACTCAGGTGATGGACGGGGAGGGGCACTGCACCCGGATGCGTTGCCCGTTCCATTTTTGGACCTACGGGCTCGACGGTCGCCTCCTCGGCGCACCGAGTATGCAAAAGGCCGAAGACTTCGACCGGGACGAACACGGACTTCACGAGTTTGCGGTGACCGAGCGTCACGGGTTCGCCTTCGTGAGTCTCGAGGCGTCACCGCCATCGATCGACTACTGGTTGGGCGACTTCGGCGTAATTCACGCCCGTTGGGATCTGGCTTCCCTGGTGACGACCCGTCGACGCGAGTTCACTGTGGACTGCAACTGGAAGGAATTCGCCGAGGTCTTCAACGAGTACTACCACCTGCCGTACGTGCATCCGGGCAGCATCAACGACACCTACGACGACCCTGACGAGCCCGAGGATGTGGTCGGGGCGTGGTCCACGCACTCTGGCACCACGCAGGGCACCGGTGGTCTCCTGGAGACGGATCAGGCCAAGGCCCTGCCGAGGATCGGTGCACTGACCGACCGTGAGGCTGACGGCGTCCGGTACTCGTGGTTGCATCCGACGCTGGTTATCGCCACGGGAGCCGAGGGGATGTGGATGTACGAGGTGTACCCGGACGGCCCGAACCGGTGCCGATGCGCACAGGTCGTGTGCTTTCCGCCGGAGACGGTCGCTCTGGATCGGTTTGAGGCGGTAGCGGAGGCCTACTACGAACGCTTTGACGTGGCGATCGCAGAGGACATACCGATGCTCGAGCGGCAACATCGGGGAATGCAGTCGCCCTTCGCTGGGCAGGGACGATTTTCGTATCTGGAGCCCAATGTGGCCCGCTTCGCCGGTTGGTATGCCGATCGGTTGTTGTCCGTGGGCTGAAGGCCCAACGGTGGACCGTCGCCTGACAATCAGTTGTTCTGCTGGCGACCTAGCCGCATTTCACTTATGCAGCCCTGTGCCTGCTGACTTTCGCTTGGGTTGACATCAGAGGAGCGGAGGGTGGATCGCAGATCTAGGGCACCAGTTTCGTCCTGAACCGGGTCATCGAGGTCCATGCCCTTCGTGCGAAGGCAGGCCACCACGTCAAGGATGGCCTCATTGTCGGCCCGAATCTGATCCGGAGTGCGGTTGGCCCGGGATTCAGCGAACCCGCTGCGGAGGTCGGCGATACCCGACTCGGCTGAGCAGCGGCTCAGCGCCTCTTGATATCCGGGGTCCTCGATGAGCACTGCGTCGCCCTCGTCTCCGGCAAAGCCACGGAATTCGTAGCCGGATTCGTCCAGACAGGAGTTGAACCGCGCCTGGGTTGATTCCATTACCTCTCGCCGGTCGGTCTCGGATTCGGCGAGTGGGATCGTCTCCTTGGGCGTCTCGGATCCAGTTCCCGCCGAACCACAGGCCCCGACCACCAGGCCAAGGAGTAGAAGCCCGACAGGCCGCCCTATGGATCGCTTGGCAGGTATGCCGACGGATCGGTGGCTCGATAGAGGAGTCGACCGGTAGGAGCGTCGCATGGCAGGAGTCTTCACTCGATCCCGTTGACGGCAGGTGTTGGCCAGATGAGGGTCCGGTGAGGGATCAGGCGGCGCTGCGACGCTGACCGCCGCTGGAGTTTCCGCGTCGACGCTGGCCGGGCTTACCGCCGTTGCGAGTCGGTCCACCGGAACGCTGACTGCCGGGCTTGTGGCCCTCCGACTGGCCATGGCTGCGGTTCTGGCCGCCGTGTTTGTGGCCGCCCTGCTTGCCGGAACCTGCCTTGGGTCCGCCGTTTCGTTGGCCAGGCTTGCCGTTTCGCTTCGGTCCATTCTGGCGGTTGCCGCCGCCGGCACGGTTTCCGTTTTCGGTCCGGTCGTCGTTGCGGTTGCGGTTCCCGTTGCGGTTGCCGTTGCCGGAGCCGTGTCTGGGCCCACCACGGTGCTTGCCGTTCGAGCGGTTTCGGCGGGGTTGGTAGTCAGGCGATCGGTCGTCGCCACGGTTGGCACGTCGCTCTTCGCGCTCGGCGGGGGCGAGCTCTCGAACGGCCGGCGGAGTCAGATCTCGGACGGTGGCCAGGTCGGGGCTCGTTACCGGCTCGTCGAGGCCGACGTCGCGCTGGAGGCGACGGGTATCCCTTTTTTGGTCGGGCTGGACGAGAGAGATCACCACGCCGTCCTGACCAGCACGGGCAGTTCGACCGGAACGGTGTACGTAGGCCTTGTGATCCTCGGGCGGGTCGTAGTGGACGACCGAAGCCACGCCATCGACGTGGATGCCTCGGGCCGCCACGTCGGTGGCCACCAGCGCGTGCACGCGACCGCCGGTGAAGTCGGCGAGTGCTCGGGTGCGTTGGCTCTGGCTGCGTCCACCGTGGATGGCGGCGGCTTTGATCTCGGAACGGGCCAACTGCTTGGCGAGGCGGTCGGCGCCGTGCCGGGTCCGGCAGAAGATGATGGCCGGCCAGGCGGCAGTCACGGCTTCGGCGGTCAGGTCCACTCGGGCGGTCTTGTCGACCGTCCAGAAGAGATGGGTCGCCGCAGTGATGTCGGGCGTTTGGTCGCCGACCTCGTGACGCACCGGATTGTTCTGGTAGTCGCGGGTCAACTTGGCAATGTCACCGTCCAGCGTCGCCGAAAACAACACGGTCTGGCGGTCGTGGGACGTCTGGTTGAGCAGGCGTCGGACGGCGGGCATGAAGCCCATGTCGGCCATCCGGTCGGCCTCGTCGAGGACGACCCGATCGACGTCGCCGAGATTCACGGCGCCCTGGTCGATGAGGTCTTCGAGGCGACCCGGGCAGGCGACGAGGATGTCGACGCCGTCACGTAGGGCCTTGAGCTGGGGGCCGTAGCCGACGCCTCCGTAGACGACGCCGACCCGGACCTTGCCAGCGAAGGTACGCAGGTCAGTGCGGATTTGCTCGGCGAGCTCCCGGGTGGGGGCGAGCACGAGTGCTCGGGGGCGACGGGGCTCGGCCCGGCCCACGGACGCTACGAGGGGAATCCCGAAGGCGAGGGTCTTGCCGGAGCCGGTAGGGGCTCGGCCGCAGACGTCGTGGCCGGCGAGGGCGTCGGCGATGGTGACCGCCTGGATGGCGAACGGCGAGGTGATTCCTTGTGCGCTGAGCGCATCGCAGATCGCAGAGGGCACGCCGAGATCGGCGAAGGTTGGGGATGACATGTGTTCTCCGGCCCGCGGTTCTTGGGGCCTGCCTCAGAAAGGCTTCTGATGGGATCGCCCGGCACTGATCGGCGGAGCGGGTGGTTCACCTCGACCGGGGAACCATCTCCCGTCAGCGAACCCACCGAGGTTTATCCATCGGCGTACCAACAGACTACTGGGCCAGCGGCCAGTTCCCCGGGCGGGTGACTAGAGGCACCCTTGCCGTTTCCAGTTGGTCGTAGGTGCTGGGTTCGGTCATCTAGAGTCCGGCGACCGCTGGAGTCCCAGTAGATCCCTCCTCAGGAGCAGTAGGCCGATGGCGCCCACACTGAATCGGTTCCAGGGTTCGGTCGCCGTACTGCTCTGTGGAGTGGCATTCAGCTTCGGGCCGCTCACCCTTCGGGCTCTCCATGAGGCCGACGAGTGGCAGTACCTCACCTACCGGAGCTTCTTCGCAGCAGCGGTGTCTCTCGTGATCATCGTGGCGGCAGGTCGTAGCCCGGTCCGTGCGGTCATGGACGCCGGCGTTCGACAGGTGCTCGCCGGGTTCCTGTTTGCCGCGATGTTCACTCTCTTCGTTGTGGCGCTCAGCCGGGTCTCAGCGGCTTTCGTGTTGCTGATGCAGTCGACGAGCCCGTTCTACGCGGCGATCCTCGGCCGGGTGTTCCTCGGTGAGCCGGTCAGCCGGGACACGTTGTGGGCCATAGCGGTTGCTGGAATCGGTGTCGTAGTGATGGTGGGCGGAAACGTAGGTGTAGGCGACCCGGTGGGGATCCTCCTTTCGGTTCTTCTGCCTGTGGCTCTCGGCGGTTACGCGGTTCTGATCCGGAGTGCCCCGGCGCGTGACCCCGGGGTGCCGACCCTCATCGGTGGCACGACAGCTGCTGTGGTGGCCGGGCTGGTGGCGGCCTCGGGCCCCGGTGTGGGTGTTCCGGCATTCGACCTCTGGATGGCCTTCATTGCCGGGGGCCTGATGATCGGGGTCTTCACCCCGATCTGGAACTACGTCCACCGGTTCGTGCCGCCTGCCGACGTCAGTCTGCTCCTCATCTCCGAGGTCGTGATGGCCCCGTTGTGGGTCTGGATCTGGCAAGAGGAAGAGCCGACGGCTGAGACATTGGTAGGTGGGGCAATTGCCTTGGGGGCCGTCCTGTGGTTGACCATCCGGGCGGCACGGTCTGGTCGGCATGAGTTGCCGGATCGCATGGGCCGGGTGCGGGGACTGCATGTCGGCGCCGTGCCGGGATTTCGGCGCTACCGGGAGCTCGACGACGAGAGCGTCTGATCCGGGCCCGGACGCGAAAGAACCCGCCCCGTGGGACGGGCTCTCTGCCACCTCACCCCGAAGGGGAAGCGTGCAGCGGGTTGGGCTGTGGCCTCAGGCTAACGCCAGGGCCCAGCGCACCAGTTCGGACTCAGACCTTGCGGACGTTCAGAGCCTCGGGGCCCTTGCGGCCGGGGCCGACCTCGAATTCGACGGCCTGACCCTCGTCGAGGCTGCGGTAGCCCTCGCCCTCGATGTTGGAGTAGTGAACGAAGACATCTTCTTCACCGGACACGGAGAGGAACCCGTAGCCCTTTTCTGCATTGAAAAACTTCACGGTGCCGTTCGGCATATTCAGGTATCGCTTTCTTTTGAACAAGACCGGGTCGGTTGTCGAACCGGCAGGGGTAAGCGTACGAGTTCCGATATCTAACCGGGCGTTTACTGACCACAGGAAATTTGGTTGAGTTTTCCGTGTCTTGCCTAGGCCTCGCCGACGCCCCGCTGCCCCACGAAGTAGCCGACGCCGTAGTCCTCGGTCGAGAAGGTGATTGTGCTGCCTGGAGGGAAGTAGAAGAGGTCGCCCTTGGTGGCCGTCACCGACTGGCCGGTGTCGTCGGCAATGGTGATCTCACCATCGACGATCAACTTCATCTCGTGGTACGTGTACGTGTAGGTCATCGACTGGCCTGCCTCAAGGCGATAGCACCCGGCGGTGATCGGCTTGTCGGGGTCCTCGGAGACGGCGAAGTCGTCGAGGAATGCGTTGGCGTCGAACTCGTCCATCGCCGGGAGTTCGCGTCCCTTGATGGATCCCTTGAACTGCATCGCTGCCATGGATCGTTGCTCGTTTCATTTGATGGGGTAAGACGAACGGAGATTCTGTCACGTATCGGGGGACGGTCTGCCAGACGAGTTGCTCAACCCCAGGCCGATACTGCGTGGTCCACCAAGGGGAAGATGAAGGCCTCATCGGTCGACAGGAGGGCGGTCCATTCGGTGGCGTCGAGGGGCTCGAGTCGTTCTGCGGCAGCGATCGCCAGTCGGGCGGTGGTCTTGTCGCTGGGCGTGCAGAAGGCGTCGACGCTCGGCGTCGAGAGCGCGAAGCGGACCCCGTCCTCAATCCCCTTGGGGGTTCGTTGCGGTTCGTACCAGGTGCGTAAATCCGGCGTTCGGTCTCCCCAAGGTCGCCAGGCCACGGCTTTGATGGCCATGACGCCCACGTCCCGGTTGATGCACTCAGCCAGCAGCGCCTCGACGTCGGCCCGGTAGTCGGCGTCGGCCATGACCCGCGGGTAGACGGGGAACATCACCGTGTCGAGGTCGTAGCGGCGGACCGCCTCGAGGTGAGCCCGCGGGGCGCTGAGGTCGTGACCGGTGACGCCGACGAAACGGGTCAGGCCCTGATCTCGTGCTTCGAGAATGACCTCGAACGCCTCGGCCCGCTGGTCGAGGACCTCCAGGGAGGTCACGCCGTGGGCCTGGTAGAGGTCGAGATAGTCGACCTGCAGTCGGTCGAGGGTGCGTCGCAGACGGGTGCGGGCCCAGTCGCGCTCGGTCTCGGCTGTCTTGCCGGCCACGAACAGGCGGTCCCGAAGCGCTGGGATATGAGGGCCGACAGCCCGTTCAGCGAGCCCGTATCCGGGGGCGATGTCGAGGTGGTTGATCCCGGCGTCGATCGCCTCGTGGAGGAACACGGCAGACTCATCGGAAGTGTCGGCGGCGAAGGCCGCACCGCCCAGGATGGCGATGCTGCTTTGATGGTCGGTCCGACCGAGGCGACGGGTCTGCATTCGACCGACCGTAGCAACGACGATTAGGTCGGCTGGCCGGTCGCTGGGTTACCTTCGTAGCCGTGACTCTTCGACTACGGCAGGTAGCTCTGGTGGCCCACGACCTCGATCTCGTGGAGCGTGATCTGATCGCCCATCTGGGCCTGGAACCGTGCGTCCATGATCTCGGGGTATCGCAGTTCGGCCTCCGAAACGTGCTGTTCCCGGTGGGGGAGTGCCTCCTGGAGGTCGTCTCCCCGACGGCGACCGGAACGACCGCCGGTCGACAGTTGGAACGCCGTGATGGGGATGGTGGCTACATGGTCCTCATCCAGACCGATGACCTGGCCGGAGATCGCCGTCGACTCGCCGATCTCGGTATTCGTATCGTCCTGGACGCGAAGATGCCGGGCATCGAAGGAGTGCATATCCATCCCAAAGACGTCGGTGGTGCCATCCTCTCGATCGACGAGACCGAGGACTGGGCAGACTGGCCGTGGGCCGGACCGGCTTGGAGCGACCACGTACGGACTGGCGTGGTCTCGGATCTCGTCGCCGTCGAGGTCCAGGCTGACGACCCGGCGGCCATGGCTGAACGTTGGGCAGACGCCTTGGGGGTGTCTCGCTCGGGCAACGCAGTGTCGCTTGACGAGGGCGAGATCCGTTTCGTGGAGCCGGCCGATGGTCGTGGAGAGGGCGTCTCCGGTCTCGAGTTTCGTTCCAAGCGGTCGGCCGATCTGATAGTCGGCGGAGTCCGGATGGCGCTTCGGCCTGCCTGAATCCTGTTGGGTGCCCACTCGCAGGCCCCGGGCTGGAAGAATCAGTCCGTGCCGACGTACACGACCGAGTTGCCAATTCGTGACGAATTGGATGCTGCGCATGGGGAGGCCATGGACGAATGGTCCAGTGCGGGAACGTGGTGGACCGGAGCGCAACGACTCGCCATGGTTGCCGAAGTACGCCGGGCCCGAGACGCCGACACTCTCGCCCCGTGGGAGTCGCCGTCAGCGGTCGATGGGCTGATTCCGGATGGCCATCCGCTGCCCGACGCTGTGGTCGACCTGGTGTGGCGGCTCACCAACCACCCAGGAACCCTGACCCCCGAGTGGCATGCCTCAATCCTCGGCCGAGGTGTGGAGGCACTGGCCTACGTCGAGGTGGTGTCGATCGTGGCCCAGGTGAACTGCGTCGACCGGTTTGCCGACGCTCTGGAACTGGATCGTGTACCGGTACCGGAGGCGCAGCCCGGAGAACCCGACGGGCAGGTGCCCGCCGACGCCGAGGTACGCCTGCACTGGGTGCCGACAGTCGACATAGGAGGACCGAACGTCTGGCTGGCGCTCAGCGGCGTACCTTCGGAACTGGAGGCCAGGTCACGGCTCTCGACGCCTCACTACCTGGAGGGTCGGGCGGTATTCGGCGATGTGGTCTCGGATCGGTTCTCGCTGCAGCGGGTCCAGATGGAATTGGTCGCCGCCCGCACGTCGAAACTGAACGAATGCTTCTACTGAACGACCAGTCACGCGTTGTTGCTCGGTCTGAGCGGCCTCCACCAGGACAATGAGGTGACCCTTGAAGCCATCGGCGGCTCGGGGAACGGTGATGGTGGAGTTCGACACGGCGATCTGCTCGTCCGATTGACCGAAGCCATGTGGGAAGGAGAGCCGGGGCCCCTGGCAGCGGTACGCGAGGAACTCTTGGCGGTCGCCGGAGCCGACGTTCTGGTCGATGCCGTGGCGGTGAGCGCCAACTTCCACATGATGACTCGGGTCGCTGACGGCACAGGTACGCCGTTGGACCCCGACACCGATGCTGCCTCTGTGGATTTCCGCAACGAGATCGAGGTGAACGACCTCGTGTCACGACGCCATGTCCTGGCGTCGTGATCGGTTGAGGTGCCGTAGGTCAGGCGTCTAGTGCCTGTCGGATCCGGGCGATGTGGTTGGGTCCGATCTCACAACATCCGCCAACCACATCTACGCCCATCTCCACCCACGAGAGCACCATCGCGGTGTAAGGATCGGCACCCATGTCGGTCCGGGCGGAGGGAAGGGGGCTTCCATCACGGCCCCGCCAGCCCAGCGGCATGTCGCAAAACGCGTTGGCGTAGACACCCAACGGCCGATCGGTGGCGTCACGAAGTACCGGAAGGGCCTCGGTTATCTGTTCAGGTGGACAACAGTTCAGAAGGTAGAGGTCAGCCTGGATCTCGCTACAGGCCCGGTCGAAGGATGTGCCATCCAGCAGGTGGGGGCCGGTCCCGCCTTGAAGGGTGAACGAGGTCCACACCTCTTTCCCACTGATTCGTGCGGCATCGGTGGCGGCTCGAGCCTCGTGGAGGGCACCCATGGTCTCACAGAGGAAGATGTCGACGTGTTCGTTGAGCTGGTCGACCATGACGGTGTACTCACCCAGTAGTTCCTCGTAGGTGGCCTCCGGTGTGGGGTTGTAGCTGTGGCGGAGTGGCGGCAGTGAACCGGCGACTCGGACGGAACGTTCCGATGTATCGGCGGCTTCCCGGGCAAGGCGGCCGGCGGCCCGGCACAGCTCATCAGACCGTCCACCCAGACCATGAGGCTCCAGCCTGTTGGCGAACGTCGAGTAACTGTTGGTAGTCAGTACGTCACAGCCCGCAGCTACATAATCGGCGTGTACGCCTCGAACAAGATCCGGATCCTCGATCATTGCCCAGGCTGACCAGAACTCGGCTGAGCGGGGTGACCCACGCCGAATCAACTCCTGGCCCATACCCCCGTCCAGCAGCGTCGTCATCGGGTCCTCCGGGAGGCGGTGTGTCTGATCGAGAAACACTAGGTGCCTGTGGACAAGGGGCCTATTGTCCAGCGATGTTCAGCCCGGTGATGTCGAGCATGGAGAGGGTCTTCTGATGGGCGCTCTGCTCGGTGCTCTCAGCGCCATGTCGGTCGGGTGCTCTGAGATGTTCGGTCGGAAGGGCTCGCTCGCTGCCGGGGTGCTAGCCGTTGGTGTGGTCTCTCAGGGTGTTGCGGCGGTGACAGCACTGGTGTTCGCGCTGGCCCTCTCCGGCGAGTTCCTGTGGCCCGACCTCGCCCGCGGCGCACTGTCGGGGGTGGGGTTCGGCGTGGGGATGGTCACCTACCTCGGGGGCGTGATTCGTAGCTCCTCTACGGTGGTCTCCCCGTTGGTGGCCACCATGACCGTGGTGCTGCCGTTCAGCGTCGCGGTATCCGGCGGCGAGGAGGCGTCGATTCTGGCCTTCACCGGCGTCGGGGTGGCAATACTCGGTCTGGTGTTCATCACCGTGGGCGGCCGTGCAACGGTAGGGGTTCGACAGGGGTTTCTGTGGGGAATGACGTCGGGCCTCGGCTACGGGCTTGGACTCTCAGTGCTGATCGACACGTCATCAGCCAGTGGCCCGTGGCCGGCCGCCGCCCAGCGACTGGTGGCCTGCATCCTTACAGTCCTGCTGGCCGTCGCACTCCGCCAATCGGTGCTGCCGTCGAAAGGGGTCCGGTGGCCTCCGCTGGCCTCAGGAACGTTCGGAGGCATTGCTTCTGCGTTGTACGTCCTAGGTGTCCAGGCTGACGCCCTTCCCGCCGCGGTGACCGGTGCGATGTTCCCGGCGGTGAGCGTGGCCGTTGGCCGTGTGGTGTTTGGTGATGTCGTCAAACCCCCACAACTGCTGGGCCTGGGTCTGGTCTTGGCCGGGGTGTCAGGTGTAGTAGCCGGATGATTCAGCGGACTGCGCGAGGCTGTGCAGCATGAGTGACTTTGAGACTGACGGGCACACTGGCGGCTCAGAAACCGGCGGAGCGCCGGTCCTGTACGAAGAACGAGATGACCTGGCGATCATCACGTTGAACCGCCCGGATAAGAAAAACGCGTTGACCGATGCGGTGATCGAGGGCATCGCCGACGGGATTGATGCGGCGACGAAATCCCCTGACGTGGTAGCCGTGGTGCTTCGGGGCTCGGGCGGCACTCTGACCGCTGGCTACGACCTGACGGCCGGGACGGGAGTGGGTACGTCGTCGGGAGACGAGGAGGGATGGTCCACGCCCTACGGGGCGAAGGGCCCCGAACCACGGCAAGGCGCCTGGGATCCGGTCCGCGACTACCAGTTCATGAATAACAACGTCCGGCGGTTCATGAAGGTATGGGAGTGCCCGAAGCCTGTAATCGGAGAGATCCGGGGTTGGGCGATCGGTGGCGCCACTGACCTCATCCTGTGCGCCGACTTGTTGTACATGGCATCCGACGCCCACATCGGGTACGCCCCCAGCCGGATTTTCGGCACTCCGACCACCATGCTCTGGGTGTACCGACTTGGCCTCGAACATGCCAAGCAGTTCCTTCTGACCGGTCGGGCCATCGACGCCGAGACGGCCCATCGAATTGGTCTGGTGTCTCAGGTCTATGGGCCCGACGAACTCTCGGCGGAGGCTGAGGCCGAGGCCCGGCGATTCCGTCACATTCCGGCCAATCAGTTGGCGCTGAACAAACTGCTCGTCAATCAGGCCTACGAGAACATGGGGCTTCGAACCTCCCAGATGCTGGGCACGTTCTTCGACGGGGTGACCCGTCACACCGAGGAGGCCTACCGGTGGGCCGAATCATTCGACGACAAGGGCTTTCGCGAGGTCATCAGGGAACGCGACGCACCGTGGAAGGACTACGGCGAGAGCCCCCAATGAGCGGAGTCAGATGGATCCGAAATGGGCCGCCAACACGGCCGGGTGCAACGATTCCCTAGGCTGAAGTCACTGGCGGATGGCTGAGGAGCCGCCGCTGGACACGGTCTTCCCACCGTGCGATCGGCCCCCACTTCGGTGGGGGTCGTCTCGCGTCCCGGATAAGCCAAGTAGGGCTCCGTGTGCCAAGTCCATCAGCTGTGTGGCTACCACGCCTATTTCGAAAGCTGTCGTGTGAGGCGTGTTGTAATCGTCAGCGAGTGGCAAACGCCTCGGTCAGGCCTGCGCCCTGGAAGCCGTCCGGAATCGAACCGGTCGTGGCGTAGAGGTAGAGCGCGGTCTGGAAAACAGCTCCGAGAGCGATCAGCACGACGACGACCAACGCCACCCAGGGCACGGCGATTACCAGACCGACGGGGCCGGCCAGGAACACCACGAGGATCGCCGGGATCATGGCAGCCAGTCCCAAGAGGCCGAACCCGATCTGGGAAGCGAGGTTCTCTCCCCACGTGCGCTTGAGTAGCGACGCTGAGGCCTTAAGGCCACTGACCGCACGGTGATCATCGACCACGATGGCTGGGATGACGAGGAACGATGCTGCCTCCCAGGCCATACCGATCATGCTGACGGCGAACTGACCGAGTCGACCCGAGCGTTCCTTGAGTGCTGAGAGGACGAGGCCCACAGTGGCCGTGAGGAGCGCCCACGGCAGCAGGCCGCCGAGATGGGAGAAGGCCCGACTCAGCGCCGACTTCACGGTGGGGTCGCCACCCGAGAGCCGTTCGTGGGCTCCGGCCACCAGGGCGCCCTTGAAGAACACTCCGACCACGCTGAGGATCAGGGCGCTAGCGATACCGGCGAACACCAGCACCGGGTCGACCTGCCCTTCCTCTGACGAGAGGCCAGAGAGATCAGTCGCGGCGAGAGTCGGAAGCCAGAGCACGAGGAGCGCCCCGACGGACACCAGGAAGGAGAGCACCGGGAGTACGAGCAGCTCCCGATCCTTCCGTAGTACCTGCCACGACACCTTGGCCAACGTGATCGTTCTCGAGATGCGTCCCATACGGCGACCGTAGCGTCGATCGGTGACAGCCCGAAAAGCCTGTCGGTTGGGTCTAGTGGCGGCCCGCTAGCCCTGTCTCATGATGAGATCTGAACGCAATGGGATCGGAGAATCAGGCGCCTGGGGCAAGGGTGGCGAGGATCTCAGTGAGGTCGTTGATGGTCGTCCGGGGGTTGACGATGCACACGCGCATGGCCGGCTCGCCGTCGAACGTGGTCGTGGTGAGCATGGCGGTCCCGTCGGCCATCAGTCGGTCACACCACGCCTGGTAGTCGTCCGCACCCCATCCGTGGCGGCGGAAGGCCACGACCGACAGTTCGGGTTCGACGATCAGTTCCAGGTGGTCGGCAGCCACCACGAGATCACGGGTGGCTCGGGCGACTGTGAGCGTCTCTTCGATGGCGTCCCGGTAGGCGTCGGTCCCGTAGGTGGCGAGCGAAAACCAGAATGGCACTCCGAGGGCTCGGCGGGTCAAAACGTGGGCGTGGTCACACGGGTTGAACACCGTGTCATCCATGAGTGGTTCGAGGTAGCCGGCGTGCTGGGTATGGGCCCTGCGGGCGGCCGCTGGCTCCCGGTAGACGAGCGCCGCACAATCGAATGGGGAGAAGAGCCACTTGTGGGGATCCACGACGAGCGAATCGCAACGCTCCACCCCGTTGTAGAGGTTTCGGACCGAGGGCGCAGCCAAAGCCGCACCCCCGTAGGCCCCATCGACATGGAACCAGGCACCGGAAGCGGCACAGGCGTCGGCCACCGAGTCGAGGGCGTCGACGATTCCCACGTTGGTGGTTCCGGCGGTGGCCACCACGGCGAACACCTCGGTCCCGGCGGGACGACCGTTGATGGTCGCCGTGACGGCATCACCGGTGAGGCGCAGTTCGCCGTCAAGGTCGGCGAGGAGTACATCGACGTCCATGACACGCGCTGCCGAGTCGATCGAGGCATGGGTGCTGGCCGATGCCACGACCGCCCATCGGATCGGTCGGTCCAGTCCGCCGGCCATTCGGGCCCGGTTGGCGACGTCGCGTGCGGTGACTAGCGCGGACAGGTTCCCCATCGTCCCGCCGGTGACGAAGCAGCCTCCCGCCGTGTCGGGCAGGCCGGCCAGATCGGCGATCCAGTCCAAGGCCTGGTTCTCGGCGTAGACCATTCCGGCGCCGTCTAACCAACTCGAACCCGCCACCGAAGAGGTGCCGACCACGAAGTCAAAGGCGCTGGCAGCCGGGGTGGGTGCACCGGCCACGAAGGCCAGGTAGCGGGGGTTGTCCGCCGCGATGTTGCTCGGGGCGAGGTGTTCGACATAGCGGCGGAGTGCTTCGGTGCCACCCAGTCCCTCCGCGGTGATGGTTTCGCCGACGAGGTCTCGGAGCTCGGCGGCGCTCTTCGCCGGCTGCATGGGAGGCTGGTCGGCCATCCGCTGGAGAGCGTGGTCGACGACAGCCCTGACGAGGGCCTCGTTGTCGGCGTCGAAGTCGTGCACGCCGGGAGGCTACGGGCCTCCCTCCGCTCGGCGAGGGTCCGGTGAGGCGAGGTCCAATATCGGCTCGTACCTACTTCAGTAGATACAGCGGTTCCTGGTCGAGGTCAGCGACGGTTCCCTGTGGATCAGCTTCTGAAAGCGGTCGCGATTTGTCCTCGGTGCTACGCCGATCCGGGCCTATGGGCCGGACGGGATCAGACGTCGGGGTGGGCGGCGAGGTAGGTGACCTCGAGGCCGCCGGTCAGGTACGGGCCGAGTGCCTCGGGGAGGCCGGTCTCAATTCGCCATGCCAGATAGGCCTCATGGTCGGAGCGTTGGGCGAAAGTCTCCCAGAGGATCACGAAATCCGGGTCGTCGGCATTGGAGAACACCTCAACGGCTTCACAGCCGTCCCAGGCCCGGGTTTCAACGAGGGCGCCCTTAAGCAATTCGAGGAGTTCCGGGCCCTTGCCCTCTTGGCAGGGAAACCCCACGTGGATCGTCTGAGACATCTGATTGCGCCTTCCGCCTGAGTGGAATCAGGTTGATTCCGCTGGAGATCTGATCTCATCAGAGTCATGATGGGGTTGACAAATCGTCAGCCGTTTACAGCTTTCGGAGGCTGGTCAGATCCGGCTCAGCGTGTGCCGGCTGCCGTCGACGATGAGGTCGAGATCGACGGCCCCGCCCAAGACGTCGAAGGGCGCGGCGGAACCGTCGGAGCACGTCAGGGCCCATGAACCGTCGGTGGGTAGACCGGAGACCCGAACAGACGTACATGTTCCAGAGAGCGAGGCGTTTCGAGGTTGAGCAGCGAGATGGAGGGCCGCTCCGTCCCACCAGGCCTCGCTGAGCGCGACGTCGGGGAAGTTCACTCCGGTGATCGTCGGTTCGGTGAATCGGTCGACGGGATTCTCGGCGAATATCCGACTCCAGGCACCCGGTTGGCATACCCAGCCGGCCATGACCCTGGCGTTCAACTGACCCCGCGGGTGTGGCTCGCCGAGTCCGAATCCGAACGTGAACTCGCCGAGGTCGTGGTCCCAGGTGGGTTCGTGGATGTCATCGAGAACCGCCCATATCCGCTCGCGGATCCTGTCGTCGTCAAACTCGCTGGTCTGCATGGCCAACAACGAGGCGAAGTTGGGATCCTCGAGTCCGACCGGGTTGGCATCGCCATCCAGTCCGGCAAAAGCCACGGCCATCTCCCAGATGGAGTGCGCAACGTCGGGTCG
Source organism: Acidimicrobiales bacterium (assembly GCA_030747595.1). NCBI lineage: Bacteria > Bacillati > Actinomycetota > Acidimicrobiia > Acidimicrobiales > Acidimicrobiales bacterium. Next base: position 189,564 of record JASLKK010000004.1, read on the forward strand.
CTGTGGTGCGAGATACCAGACCGGCGCCAGGAGCGCCATGGGGCTGGACACATGTTCGTCGACCACCGGGTCGTAGTAGAGGTCCATGGCCACGGGCCGACCGTCCTGCCACGTCACATAGTTGGCCGTGGCGTGTTCCCACCACGGGTCGAACACCCGATGGTGGTCGGTGCCCATGAGTGTGTCGTGCAACCTCAGACCGAGGCCGGCGCCGCTTAGTCAATAGGGCCAAATCTTGGTGTTCTCACAGTGCACGCCGATCGGGCGATCCCTCCATTGGTCGGCTAGATGGGAGGAGATGGCGGAGTGGGTCCAAGTGAACGTGTGCTCGCCGTCACGGATCATGTCGAATGGCTGGTCCCAACGGTCATCGCCGGTGACGTGGCGGTGGAGCCCGAGCAGCAGACCGAAGAAGCCCTTGAAGAACAACATGCCGTCCGCCGCAATGGGGTCCATTTGGATGCCGTACGGCTCAATGCCATTGGCTGTCCAACCGGGCACGTCGTATTCGCCCCACAATGGCTCAGGTACGAGTGGGCGCCAACCCTCTGGGTAGCGGGAGCGGTCGGGGTCGGGGCCGAACTGGGTTAACCAGTCCGAGGCGGCCCACCACGATGTATGGCGCTCGACCAACTCGTCGAGGATTTCGGCGTAGGGCTCCCGCCACGCCGGGGTCCGGTCGGCCATGAGGGCCACGGAGTAACTGGAGTCGACGAGGTCGAACCGGTGCCACGACAGCATCGGTTCGCCAGTGCGGTCATCCCAGTGGGGGTGAGGCTGACCGTTGCGGTTCCAGTCGTCAGGGGTGGTGGCCTTGCGATGCAGGTACCGCAGCCAACCCAGTGACCGCTCGTCGAGCGGGGTGGGCGCTGAAGTCTCGCTCATGTGGCGCTCACCTCGAAGAGCAGACTGCAGCAGGTCAGGGCACCCTCGGCCTTGGCCAGTTCGGACGCCTCAACGGTGTGCACGGCGAATCCGGCGGCAGAGATCCGTTCAGCGGTGTGGGGGAAGGCGGCGGCGACCAGCACGGTGCCACCCACCCTAACGACGTTGGCTGCGTCGGGTTCTGACGGATCGACCGGGATGCAGCGTCGGTCGCCCAGCTCGCCAACGTCGACCCGATCGGGATTGAGGACCAGGGTGTCGTCGTCCAGGGCGGTAACCGCCGACTTGAGGTGTAGACAGCCGCGCACGTCCGTCCCGTGGACGCGATAGCCGTGGTCGCCGACGATGGTCCGGAACTGGTCTATGGCTGCCAGATCACTCCGGCTGGTGATGCCGATATGGACGTCTCGACCGGCAACCAGCACGTCGCCACCGTCGAGGATTCCCGGAGAGGAGATGTGGGCCAGGATTCGGTACGGCGCGAGCGCCCGTTCGATGCTGGAGCGTTCGTCGCGCCGGGATTCGGCGCCAGGCCGGGTGATGACGGCCACCTCATCAAGCACGACGGCTACGTCTTCGACGAACACCGAGTCGGGGAGGCCGGGTTCGGCCGGTAGGCGCTCGACACGGCAACCCAGATCAGTCAGGGCCGTTTCGTAGGCGGCGTGCTGTTCCCGGGCGGCATCGACGTCGATCGGGGTGCGTTCTAGGTGAGTCAGCTCACAGTCGGCAATGGCCGGGCTGACCTCTCGGGTGACGGCGATGAGCATGGAGGTTGGCGTCCTGCTTCCGTGGTCAGATTGCGTAGACGCGGGAGGCTGTGCCGGAGAACATCGCGGAGCGTTCGTTGTCGGTGAAGTCGCTGACCATCTTCTTGAAGGCGTTGTAGAGCACGCGGTACGAGACCGACACCCTGTCGACCGGAAAGTTGCTTTCGAACATGCATCGTTCGGGCCCAAAGCAGTCGATGGTGTGCAGGTAGTGGTCGCGGTGGGCGGCCACCACCTCGTCAGACGTCGGCGGGCAGTCGGCTAGGTGCCAGTCAAAGCCGTTGTCGGGCATGGCCAGGCCGCCCAGCTTGGCGACCACGTTGGGGCAGCGGGCTGCCTCGGCAATGTCGATCTTCCACTGCTCGAAGATCTCGTCGCGCTGATTCGCCCAGGGGCCGACACCCAACGGGGTGCCGAAGTGGTCGAGGATGATCGTGGTGTCGGGAGCTGAACGGGCCAGATCGACGAAGTCCGGGAGTTGGTAGTGGTAGTGCCAACTCTCATAGGTGTACCCGTGGCGGCCCAGCAGGCGAACACCGCTCCGGAACCCCTCGTTGGCGGCCAGCCCCGACGGTGCTCGCCCGGGAATAGTTAGCACCTCGGGGTGGGTGGGGTGCGAGATGGCGTGACGGATCCCCCGGAATAGACCGTTGCCGGCTGTCACGTGGGCATCGAGCACCTCAGGCAGTAGATCCCCTAGGCGCAGGTCGGCGTAGGCCACGATGCCGGCGATACGTGCACCCGGTCCCGCCATGCTCTCGGTAGCCAGACCGGCCACGAACTCAGTCTCGCCGACTGGACGGAGGTGTTCCGGCCCGTCGTCGCGGTACTCGGCGTGGCATTCGATGAAGACGGTCCTGGTGACCCGATGACCCGATCCGGTATCGGCCCAAAGGTTCTCCAGCACGTAGTCGGCGCCGGGGATCTGCCACAGGTGGTGGTGGGGGTCGACGATCTCCTGTTCAGGATCAACGATCTCCTCATCGACCTGGGCATGCCACTCGGGCCGGTCGAAGGCGAGGGGCTCGCGGTCTGCCATGGTTACCGAATCTAGCCTCGGACGGTAAGGCTGAATCCTGAAGTGATCGTCAGGGAGGAGCCCACCTAGAGACCGGATCACACGGTCTTCGCCTTGCCCTCACTGCCTCGGCCGGAGTGCTGCGTCTCTCGCCGATGGCTGCCGCAGTGGAACGGTTGCTCGCCGACATTGGCGTGGTGCACACCACTCTTACCGTTGAGTTTCACCGCTGAGAGGGTGATCGCCCCAAAGGCGGTTAGGGGATTCCAGATACCCCTGGAGTTGACAACGGCAACGGATCAGGGAAAGAAGCTGAAAAGCCGGACGGCTCGAAACCGGCCGGCCCTAATCGCATCTAGGTTCCAGGCATGGTGGGACTCAGGGCGACTGCTTGGTCAGTGGCGGGAGCAGCGGTTCGATGGGCGGCGGCCATTGCCGGCAGGGCCGCCGCGGTAGGCCCCGACCACCGGATGGCCCGAAACTTTGGCGGGTTCGGTGGCGGCAGCATCCTTGGGTGGCCGACCGGACCGGTGTTCGGCGAGCGGTGGATCTGGATTGGGAGTGACACTCTGATCGCCCCGCACGTGACGCTGTCGGCCGGAATGGCTACCTGGGAGGCCACCTCTATCGAGCCAGCGGTTCGTATTGGTGACCGATGTCTTATCGGGCGGGGCACGGCGATTGTCGGGCATTTGGCTATCGACATCGGCGACGACGTGTACACGGGAATGAATGTCTACATCACCGACCAGAACCACGGTTACGAAGATCTAACCCTCCCGATCGGGGTGCAAGCGCCCTCTGAAAAGCCGGTAACCATTGGCCCGGGAAGCTGGATCGGGTCCGGCGCAGTGATCCTCCCAGGGGCGCGAATCGGTGCTCACGTCGTCGTCGGGGCCAACTCGGTGGTCCGCGGTGAAATCCCCGACCACTCAGTGGTGGTCGGCGTCCCTGGTCGAGTGGTACGACGCCACGATGGCACTGGGTGGCGGCGCGTTGGGGAAGCCCTCGACCTCTGAAGGGACTGTCGTTCGGGGTCGAGTCCAACACCATGAAAGTCGAAATCGAACCGCAGTGCATTTGTCTTGTTCATCTGGTCGTCCAACTGGAGGTCGGGCTGACCGACTTCAGACACCGGTCCTAGGCGAGGGGCCCCCATGCCTCGTAGGAAGACGGTGTTCTCAACGTCGACACAGCGACACCTGGGCTGAACTCGGCAACTTGGCAGAAGTATTCGCGCATCGGCGAACCCGGGAACATTGGGAGGCCGACGAGTGGTTCGTTGCCGTCGCTCATGGACAACATTCAGCGGGTCCAAGCTTCCGGTGACGTCATGAGAAGGGTTGGCGGTAGCACCTGATGGTTAACTTGTTGACAGGAGGTGAGAAATGGGTGCAGTAAGCGATTTAGGACTCGAAGTGAAACCGGCCAACGTTTTTCAACGGCTCGTCCAGGCGGTGGGATCGAGTCGGCCAGGGGCGTGGCTGTTTTCCAAAACCCTCTACCAGCCGGACAAGGCGTTGTTCAAGGCCACTGGAGGCCGTTTGACCATCCCGGCCCTCGTCGCTGGACTGCCGGTGATAATGGTGACTACAACTGGGGCGAAGACCGGGAAACGCCGAACCATGCCGCTTCTCGGCATTCCGGTGGGAGAAGACCTGGCGGTGATCGGATCCAACTACGGCCAGAAGCACACGCCGAGCTGGGTGTACAACCTCGAAGCCGATCCGTCGGCAACTATCGGATACCGAGACTCCACAGTGGAAGTGGTGGCCCATCGAGCAGACGAAACCGAAACGGACCGGATCTTTGATCTAGCCAGCACCGTCTACCCCGGTTACGCGAAGTACCGCAAGAGGGCCGAACATCGCGTTATTCAGGTGTTCGTCCTCAAGACGGACACTCAGGGAGTGGCCCTCTAGCCGCCCTGGTCAAGGTTCACGAACGGATAGCGGGTTTCTTCGGCGCGAGAGGTGGTTGAAGTTCGTTCTTGACGACTGTTCCGCTCGGTGACCGCTGAGGTCAGCCGTCGGCAGTCTCCGGTCCGATGATCCCTCCGACCTCAGAGATGACGTCGGCCGGAAAACCGCTCCGCTCGGAATGCTCTAGCACGAGGCCCTCGTCGGCCGCCTCGTAGATGCAGAAGGACTTGTCGGCCGTCCCGTAGGAATGCCTCCAGGTGATGTCCTTGCCCTCAGCCCGCATCGCCTCCAGGGTCTCGTTCGAGTGTGCCGCAGCGCCTTGCAACTCGTCAGGGCCCATTGCTCCCAAGCCCGGCATTGATCGTTCGATTACGTACAGGGCCATGGTTGCCACCTTCCGATCCGGTGACGGCCAGTGACGCCACTCGCCACTGAGGATCTCATTACCAGAGGGGAGTCGTCAACCGATCCCTGAGGGGTGGGGCGACTCAGGAGCCTCTATGAGTGTCGTCGAATGATGAGCTCCACCCCCCCCGTCGGAGGGGAACGATCCTGTTGTGGTGTATCCGGACTCGTCGATTGGGACTTGTTCAAGATGCAGTCGCTTGTCTCCCGAACTCACGAGAGTCTTTGCAACTTCTCAGTCCCCTCCGTCGAAGGGGACTTGTCTGCCCTTCTGGAGACTTGATTTGGTCCCGCGTGAAGCGAAGAGAGAAAGTAGGTGGCTGTGACCGTGAACAAGATTCTGGCAAGCGTGGTTGCTCTGGCGTTCTTTGCCGCTGGATGCGGCGGGAGCGCAACGACCGTTGCACCTGCGACGACTGTGGTTTCGACGACGACGGCTGTACCTGCGACGACTGTGGTTTCGACGACGACGGCTGTACCTGCGACGACTGTGGTTTCGACGACGACGGCTGTACCTG
>JASLKK010000004.1:195179-215904 GCA_030747595.1 Acidimicrobiales bacterium
TGCGACGACTGTGGTTTCGACGACGACCGCTGCACCTGCGACGACCGTGGTTCCGACGACGACCGTTGGGTCGCTTGCGTGGCCAAACGATGTTGGTTCGAGCCGCTTTGGTGTACTCGGCCAGGAGTTCGACGTTCCCGGTGGATGGATCCGCCCGCATCCCGGCGAGTTCCTCTGGTCAGAAATCCAACCCACACCGGACCGGTGGGACTGGGGCCGGATCGACTGGCATGTCAAGACCTGGCAGGACCGTCGACTGGCGATTCTTGCCACTCTCTGGCCCTTCGCCCAATGGGATCAGGAGAACTGCCACGCAAACGACCCAGAGGTCCAGCCTGTACTGCGCAGATTGCCGACCAAGTTGTTCGCTCCCTGCGATGAAGCGAGGTTCGTTGGTTGGCTGACCGCAGTGGTTGAGCGTTACGACGGAGATGGTGTGGAGGACATGCCGGGCCTCGCATACCCGATACGCCACTGGGAGGTGGCCAACGAACCGTCGATGCAGGGAGGCCATGGACACTTCTTCCAAGGGACTTCTGCCGACTATCTGTCGATGCTTCGCCTTGCATTCGAAACGATCACAACTGCCGATCCTGAGGCCACGGTGCTGACGGGCGGCCAGGCAGGCATGCAGTCGTCCTTTACCGATTTCTGGACACCGGTCCTCGAGTCGGCTGCCGGGTTCTTCCACGTGGGCAACATCCACTCGATTGGCTCCGACCATTCCTTCTTTTCCGATGACTACCGGGCCTTTCTAGACGAGACGGGCCATGTAGGTTCCGAGTACTGGATTACCGAGGCCCTCGTCTCGACTTGGCCTGAGCCAGGACAGATGATCCCGACAGGTGATGAGCTTGGACAGAAAACCCTCACGGGTTTTGCCACGGCTTTCGCCGATGGGGCCTCCCGAATCTTCAATGTCGGTCCCCACGACCCGACCGGTGGACCAGGTTTGGAGTCGGATTATGCGTTCCTTCTCCTCGCCGAGACGGCCGGAGACTTCACGTCTGCGTCCTGGGCAGGAGAAAGCTTGGTCCGATTCGACATGCCGGACGGTAGGACTGTCTATGCGGCTTGGGATGGGGCCGGTCTTCCTAACACCGTTACTGGTGTGGTTGAAACTGTTGGTTACGACGGGTCGGCCGGTTCCGTCGATGCAGCCGGATTCTCCGCCACAGTCCCGACCTTGGTGACAGTTGGGTAACTGTTCCTCTGGAGCGTCTCAGGGGTCTCAACTACCGGAGAGAGAAGAAGGTCCGGTCCTCTTGGTCGTACGACGCATCTAGGAACATCACGAGGCTGTCGGCATCCGAGTCATCAATTACGAAACATATTTGACCGGTGACCTGACCCTCAGCGAGAACCAACTGGAGTTGCCACAGGAGATTGTCGGTGCAGTGGCCTCTGTAGTAGGGGTACAGGCGCCTCGATGCTCCAACAGCTCTCAAATTGCCGAGGGACTTCATAGCGAAACTCTCACCCTGGCCCATGTACGACATCTTGAGGTCAACGACGACAACGAGAGCGTCTACCGGTCCGACCGGCCGACCTGCATCAGCACGGCTAAGAACTTCGGCGGCCTTGAGGACCTTGAGCGACCACCCGCCACCAATCTTTACGTTTTGACCAACCGGGAACGGGTTCCGGGCTGATCCGTACGATGCGACAGTCGTAGTTGTTGCACGGGTTGTGACAGGAGGATGGGTCATGGTCGTCGGCGCCAGTGTCGTTGTCGCCGGAGGCTGTTCCGGTGGCTCCTTGGAACAGCCGAGCCCCATGGCCAGAAGTGTCAGCACTACCCAGACCCGCATGCCCTCACCGTAGGGGAGGGCATGATTTCGCCGCTTCTTTGCCAGCGACCTGCTACCTGTCGGCTGCTCTCCTTGCCAGCAGACTGGCCGTCACCAGGGCACCCAGCACCCCGCCGGCCGTCGACAACACCAGGTCACCGACCGTGTCGTCGTAGGTGAGCTGCAGGCCAGTGGTGCCCATCTCCTGGATGATCCACTCCAGGCCCTCCCAGGCGACGATGGCCAGTGCCCCGAAGCCGGATCCCATGAGCACGAGGTTCCAGCGGGCAAGCCCGACTGGAGCGACGAAGAGGACCAGCGCTGCCACCAAGAACGTCCAGTTCACGAAGTGGAGTACGTCATCGAACTGCTCCATGGTGTCGAACAGGTTCACGAGGTTGCCCAGTAGGTCCAGTACGAACGGCACGACCAGCAGGGCGTCGGCCAGATACGGGTACCGGCCACGGCGGCCCCGGAGCACCCAGATGGCAGGGACCACCAGGGCCGAGATGGGGTAGCCGACACATCGTTCAGGCCAGCCCTTGCCGGCCACACCGGGAATGCCGGGAAACAGCAGACCGGCCAGGAGGCTGACTACCAAAGCCCCCTTGACCGCCCACATCAGGTGGCGGCCACCTTCGGCGTCGGCGGCGGTGTACCGGTCGGGGTCTTCCATGTTCCCAGTCTGACCTACGAGGCCCGGATCTTCCTGACGACACGATCGCCGGTCAACCCGGCGACGACTTTCGTAGGTGGGACGCTATTTGCAGGGAAAGTTACTCGCCGGTCTCGGAAGTACTCGGCTGAACAAGCCAATACAGAAGCACCAGATTTCCGAGGGGCACGAGCCCAAGTAGGAACCATGTTCCTTTTCGACCCATGTCGTGTAGGCGACGTACACCCAATGTGATCAGCACCCAGACATAGGCAATGGCGTACACGACCTCCGGTCCGGCCTGATCGGTACTGAGGCCCAAAATGGCGGCGAAGATTCCCCCTAGCACCACGAACACAATCGGGTGGATGAGGAACGGCCACCAAAAAGCGGGTCGTGTGGTCCGGCCCTGCAAATCTCGGAAACGACGCCAGGACTCCAAGTAGTAATCAATAACTTTCATCGCCGGATAGTAGCCCCGACTGGCTTGCGGGGGTCACCCTGCCGGTCGCCAGCTCAGCCGGGATTCAGAGCGTTGCGGGGGAGTAAACGTCGGTAGACACCGCTTCCTCCTCGCCCAAGATGAGGTTCGTTGTTGCTGGTGCGCTCCTAGGGCGAGAGGCCAGTACCCCCCCCCGACTGAACGAGGGGCAGCCCCCTCTGACAGGGGGAACATGGCAACGAATGGAGCCACCACCCGGGCAACGATCTACCCCCCCGGAAGTCATCGCTGGATGAACGGGACGGCGACATCGATCGTGTGGATACGGCCACCCAGGCGGTCTTTCCCTTCGAGAACCAAAACTGGAAGGCCGTGCCCCTTCAAACGCGTTGCGGTCGACAGTCCAGCGATGCTGCCGCCAACGATGAGTACGGGGGCGTGAGTCTCACTCTTGATGCGTCCCTACTCGAGCTCGACCTGGACCATGACCAGCGTTGGAGCGACCTTGACGAGACTCGCTTCGATCGGCACCTTGTTCTGGTCGAGCTTGATGCCGGCGACCTTGGCGTCGCGGGGTAGAGCGCACAGGTAGCGGCTCACATGTTCGCGAAGTTCGTCAGTGTCGCCGTCCCAGAGGCGAGCCGTCCCGTTCACCGTCGTCCTTGCGATCTCGATGGAGACTGGCACGTCGCCTTCGCGGAAGTTCTTCCACCAGTTCGTGCTGTGGTCTGACAGGAACCACACGGTTTGGTCGTTCCTGACGTAGCTGAGTGGTGTGACAAACTCGCGGCCGCTTATGCGGCCGCGAAAGCGCAGTAGCGCTATGGTTTTGCTCCCCAGGCGGTGAAGCGGTGAGCGAAGAACGGCCTTAATGGCGGGGTTGAGAACTCGGTAGAGGCCGTGCTCGATGGTGGTGGCAACGCTCATTTCATGTTCTCCGATGGTCTGCATGTCTGGTGCTGGTCGTTACCCACGGCTGTCGCCCCAACCGGTGATGCGCCTGGCGAGTCCAAAGCCAGGGTTAAGAAGGCGCCCCAGAGCGATCATCTTGGGGACAACACACACGGGGTAGAAGTTATTGGTGGTGCGCCCCCTGGAGCGGGCTCCTATATACAGAACGGGCCTTTGGCCGCACGTCCCGGTACCGCTCATGCTCACTCCGCCAGGGTCGCTGGTCGGCCCGTAGTGTGATGGCCGGGGAGTTCAATGGCTACCTAGCCACGCCTGTCTGGAATGATGGGGAGATGGCACCAGGGGAAATGGTCGGGGGCGGTGATCGCCTTGTTTAACTTCTCATCCAGCTGGTTGAAACGTCTCGCTTTAGTTGTGGTGGTCCTGACGACCGCTACCGGCTGTCTCCGAATGGATATGGCTATCAGGGTTGAACCTGACGGCACCGGGACCGTGGAAATCGAGATGTTACTTTCGGAAACACTCACTGAATTAGCTGAGGCCTTCTCGGACGAAGACGCTGGCGACCTTTGCGCGGAGATGCTCAATGAGTCCGCTATGTCTGACATGCCAGCAGGTGCCGAGGCGCGTGAGCTTTCGAAGGACGGGTGGTGTGGCGCCGAGATTTCCTTCTCCTTTACAGATTTCGACCTTACAGAACTCTCTACGGCTGACGGGATGCCGATCCGCCTCTGGGTAGAGAACCAGACGGTTTTCTTCGATCTCGATGTTTCCGACCTAACCGCAGACTTCGACGAGGACATGTCGTTTGAAGAAATGGCAGCGATGGCCAAAGTGTTCGATTTGGCACTTGATGAGCCAAAGATGGTTTTTGAGGTCACGCTGCCTGGGGCACCTGTCGATCACAATGCCGACTCGACCCAAGGTTCTACTTTCAACTGGGAACTAGACCTATTCGGAGACGAGAGTCGAACTTCGTTCTACGCCTCAGCGGACATGTCCCGTTCCGACAACTCAGACAATGCATCGTCAAGCGGTCTGTTTCTTGTTGGTGGTCTAGTTGGCGGTCTAGGGCTTGCTGCCATTTTCGCCTTCGCCGTACGAATTCGGTCGGCTCGGAAGTCGGATGGCGACCAAGAGATTGATCAGAAGGGGCCGATTGGGTAGAGGCAAATAGGTTCAAGACCAGCGTCTATAGAAATCCACCCCTGGATGCCCGCGCTGCCCCGAACGGGCTTGTCCGATGGACCGGGAACCTGGGTCCCGTTCTGGCTGTTGGAGTGCGCCCCCTGGGACTCGAACCCAGAACCTGCGGATTAAGAGTCCGATGCTCTGCCAATTGAGCTAGAGGCGCTTGCGGCGCCCGATACTACCGGCGCCCGTTTGAGCGACCGACCAGAGGGTCGGACCACATGGGGTGACCGAGGGGATTCGAACCCCCGACATCCTGGACCACAACCAGGTGCTCTAACCAACTGAGCTACGGCCACCAAGTGGAAGCCATGTTACGGCCTGTGCACACGGTCGCCGCCTCGATTCCGTCTCCAGAAGGGTCGCTCCTGGAGGTCGTCGACCACCTCAGAGATGTGCGATCCTGCCTCAGTGGCAGGTAACGGAGCAACGAAGGTGGTGGTCATCGGCGGGGGCATCGCTGGCGTGAGCGTCGCCCACCACCTCCTCCAGGGTGACCCGGATCTCGACGTTGTCCTCCTTGAGATGGAGGCCATGCTCGCCCACCACACCACCGGTCGGTCCGCCGCCCTGCTGTTAGAGAATCTCGGGACGCCGTCGATGCGGATCCTGAGTTCGGCCAGCCTTGATCACCTCCGCCATACCCCGGACGACCTGGTTGATGCTCCACTGCTGGCCCATCGCCCAGTCCTGCACGTGGGTACCGTCGAGCAGGATGCATCCGTCGATCAGATGCTGGCCGAGGGAATCTCTTCGGCCACTACTCCGACCGTTGAGGTCGGTGTCGAAGAGGCCATGCGTTTGTTCCCACCGTTACGACGTGAGCGGGTGTATCGGGCCCTCGTCGAGCCGGACAGTGCCGACATCGATGTCGGGGCCCTCCACCAGTCGTTCGTCCGGGGATTTCGACGGACCGGTGGGCGGATCGCCACGTCGACTCGGGTGGATGCCGCTACCCCCGATGGGAAGGGCTGGCGTCTGGATACCACGGACGGGCCAATGGGCGCCGATGTGGTCGTGAACTGCGCCGGGGCGTGGGGCGACCAGGTGGCCGCAACTGCCGGAGTTTCTCCGGTCGGCCTACAACCGTTCCGCCGAACGGCGTTCATGGTCGACGGACCCGGTTTGGACACCGCCGGCTGGGCATTTGTCGGCGATATTGACCATCAGTGGTACTTGCGCGACGACGGTCCGCAGATGTTCTGCTCACTGGCCGAGGAGAATCCGTCCGAACCGTGTGACCCGAAGCCTGAGGAACTGGACGTGGCGCTGGCCATCGATCGAGTCAACGAGGCGACCACGCTGAACATCCGTTCGGTCAACTCAGCGTGGGTTGGCTTGCGGACATTCGCCCCCGACCGCTCCATGGTGATCGGCCCGGACCCCGATCACCCGACGTTTGTGTGGTGCGTGGGCCAAGGTGGCACCGGCATCCAGACTTCAGCTGGAGCCGGCCGCCTGACAGCGGACCTGGCTCTCGGCGGTGACCCATCAGCAGTCTTCGCTGACCTGGTCCTCGACGAGGTCAGACCCGAACGCTTCCGGGGCCGGCAGTAGCCTCAACGGCACCAGCCTCAACGGCACCAGCCCCCGTAGCTCAGCCCGGATAGAGCAGTGGCCTTCTAATCCACTTGTCGCAGGTTCAAATCCTGCCGGGGGCGCCACCATTTGCCGCACCCACTATCGGACCGGTACATCAGCGATGAACGATCCAGTCAGGGACAATCGAGATACCGCCATTAAGAGCATGGGGCTCTACCACCACGTCGACCGGGTGGTCAACGAACTCCGTGAACTCGGCAAGGCCGAAGGCGAGCCGCTCCAGGTCAACGACCTGACGGCATTCGATCAGCTCCACTACCACGGCACCGACGCGGTGGACGAGGCCATCCGGATGATGGGAATCGGTGCTGAGAGCTCCGTCCTGGAGATCGGTTCGGGCTTCGGTGGACCGGCCCGGCACCTTGCGGCGGCTTCGGGAGCCGCGGTGACCGCTCTCGAACTCCAGGAGGATCACCACCTGGTGGCCGTCAACCTCACGCAGCGGTGCGGCCTGGCTGACCGGGTCAGCCACGTGTGCGGCGACTTCCTGACCCATCCACTGGATGGTGCCCGATTTGACGCCATCGCGAGTTGGCTGGCGCTGTACCACATCCCTGGTCGAGGAGTTCTGCTCGATCGTTGTCGGACATTGCTGGCCGATAGTGGCTTCTTCTACGCCGAGGACCTCTACGAACGTCGGCCGTTCGACGGCGCCGAGCGGGCACGATTGTCATCCGAACTCTTCGCCAACGAACTCACCAGCAGCGACCGGTACCGCCGGGACCTTCTGGAAGCCGGCTTCGAGGTGGTGGTCATGGACGACATGACCGAGGACTGGGCCACCTTCACTCAAATCCGCCTGGCCGGGTACGTCGAGCAGCGGGAACGGCATCTCCGTGTACACGGAGACGCGGTGTTCGAAACTATGTGTGGCTTTTACGAGACGATGGTGCGGCTATTTGCCGGCGGAAAACTCGGCGGCATCCGAGTGGTGGCCCGCCGTAGTTGACTCCGGTCACTACAACGAGCTCAGGCGTCGCGGTGGCGTAGAAGAAAGTTCCTCACGGGGCCGAGCACCCGGTCGGGCGCCTCGATCAGGATCGAGTGCTTCAGGTCGTCGAGGATCACCAGTTCGGCGTCCGGCAGCTCGTCGGCGATGAACCGGTTCAGGCGAGGGTTGCAGCCGCCGTCGAACTCGCCGGTCATGACCAGACACGGACACGTCACCTCGTGCAGCCACGGTGCCATCTCGGCCCCGGCGTAGACATCGAACACGCTGAGGAAGACATCCTCTGGGGTACCTAGCACCTGTTGGATCCGGTGTTCGATGGCATCGGGTCTCGCCGCGATGAACTCATCGGAATACCAGCGGTCCAGCAACGTTCCCAGGACGGGTTCGACGCCCTCGGCTCGCATTTTGGCCACCACGCCCTCGACTTTGGCGCTGTCGTCCTTGGTGCGACCAGCGGCCGTCGATAGCAGGACCACGCTGGCCGTATGGCCCGGATGGGCTAGCGCGTAGGCCGGGCCGACCTGCCCGCCGAGGGAATGGCCAATCACGTGGATCCGGTCGTGGCCCAACCGCTGACGCAACGCTTCGAGATCATCGACCAGATCGTCGAGGGTGTACGGCACCGGTGGGATCGGGCTCTCACCGTGGCCCCGCAAGTCATATCGCACGCAGGTGAAGTGCTCTTCGAGCTCGGGGAGCAGGCCATCCCACGTTTCTCGACGGCTGCCGATCCCGTGGACCATGTAGAGCGGCGGCCCGTTACCCGAGACGGTGTAGGAGACCTCGATGGCGCCCATGGTGTAGCTCTCCTTGCCGGTTGGCCGACTTACTTGTCAGACATCAGCTCGCCGCCGACGCCCCAGTTCTCGCGCTCCACCTCGGTGATGACAACGTGGAGCTTCTCGCCAGCTCCGCCGCACGCCCGGACGAAACCGTCAGTGAGCTCGCGGGCCAAGTCACGTTTCTGGTCGATGGTGCGACCGGGGAACATTTCGACTCGGATGATGGGCATGGGCTTCCTCCTGAAGGGGGCGTGATCTGGTGGCTGGATCTGACAGATTCTGCCTCAGGCAGCAGCGGCGATCCGTTGCAGGTGGGGGAGGACGTCGCTGGCGAAGCGTTCCATGGCCTCGAGGTGCTCGCCCTGGCGTTGGCCGAGGTTGGAACTCAGGATCAATTCGTCGATGCCCGCCGCGGCGTACAGGGCCAGTCGGTCGATCATCTCGTCGGTTTGGCAGATGACCAGGTTCTCCTCGAGCTCCTCGATGCTCTGGTCGCGGGGAAGCTGTGCCACGTCACCGTGATTAACGATGCCCGGCCCGGTGAACACGTTGTCGAACCGGCCGTAGTAGTCGTGGGCCATCTGGACCATCCGTCGGGTCTCAGCCTCGGACCCGGTGCAGTACACGACCCTTGACATCATGATCCGGAGGTGGCGTCCAGCGTCGCCCATCTCTGCCTTGGCCTCCTTGTGGGCGGCGATCTGGGCCTCGAACAACTCGGGCCGGCCTGCCAGTGGGGTGGTCTGGATGTCGAACCCTCGTTTCGTGCAGGCGGCGATCCCTGTTGGATTCATCACCGCCACCATCAGCTTCGGCATGGGTTGAGTCATGGGACGGGGCATCACGGTCATCGGTTCGAACCGGTAGTACTCGCCGTCCCATGAGACCTCCTCCTCGGTGAGTAGGGCGATGAGGACATCGAGGCTTTCGTCGAACTTGGCCTTGGATTCGACGATTGGGGTACCGAGGCGGGCCATCTCGTAGGCGAAGGCACCACGACCTACGCCGAGTACCAGTCGGCCGTCGGTGAGGATGTCGGCCTGGACGACTTCGCCGGCGAATATTCGCATGTCGTGTAGCGGGAGGACGGCTACCGAGGTGACCAGTTCGAGGTGTTCGGTTTCGCATGCAAGCTTGACCGCCATCTGCAACGGCGCCGGCATGAGTAGCACGTTGATGAGGTGGTGCTCGGGCAGCGTGACTCCCCGGTAGCCGAGGCGCTCGGCAGTTACGGCCTGCTCAACCATGTCGTTGAACAGACGCTTACCCCCGTAGGAGGTATCCGGGTAGTAGCTGGAGAGAAAGTGGTTGGCTTCCACAGCGGAGAGTCTGACGCCGGGCAGCCCCATTGCCAATCGCACGCTCATCCCGAAGGTCGATCGTTCCCCGTGGTTCAGTCGGTCAGGACGTAGGAATCCATGTCGGGGGCAGCCATCTGAGCCCGGAACTCACGGAACGACCACGGCCAGGCCATGGGCACCCCCCGGTCGTCCAGGTACCAGCTGTTGCACCCGGTGGCCCACACCGTCTTTCCGGCTGCCGCCGTCCGGGCCGCCTCGTGGGCCTCGGTGGCGTCAGTTGACGGTGAGATCAGGCGGCATGTGCCGTCGGCAATCCGGTCGACGAGTTGGAGTGCGTAATCCATCTGCAGTTCAGCCACCTCGATGAGTGAGAAATTTCCGACGGGACCGTTGGGACCATTCAACATGAACAGGTTTGGCAGTCCCGGCACGCCGATTGAAAGGTAGGCCGTGGGCCGTTCGGCCCATGCTTCAGATAGGCGGTCGCCGATGGGTCCCACCACCTCCATGGGTCGCATGAAGCGGTCCACTCGAAAGCCGGTGGCCAGCACCAGCACGTCTAGTTCGTGGAGCACGCCGTCAGTGGTGCGAATGCCTCCCGCCTCGATCTGGTCGATGTTGGCGTCAACGAGACGGACGTGGGGTCGCTGGATGGCTTCGTAGAAGTCTCCAGAGATGACGAGTCGCTTGCAGGCCGCCCGATGGTCCGGGGTCAGCCGGGTCCGCAGGTCGACATCGACCACCGTGTCGAGGTGGTCACGGCAGAGTTCGGCGATATGGGCGAGAACCGGGGAGTCGGCGTCAACCACAGCGTTGGCGAACCCGTCAGCGAATAGTTCGGAGATCTCGTCGTGGAGTTGGCGCTGTGAGTCAGGGTCGGCCCGGAAACCTGCCTTCTCCTCCTCGGTGTAGGCCGGATTGTCCTGCGGGAGCACCCATTGGGCCGTCCTCTGGAAGAGCGCCAGTTCACCCACCCCGTCGACCACCGCGCCGACCGTCTGGACCGCTGAAGACCCGGTGCCGATGATGCCAACCTTCCGGCCGTCCAGCAGAACCGATGCATCCCATCGGGCGGTGTGGACCACGTCGCCGGCGAAGTCGTCCAGGCCTTCGAGGCCGGGAACGAATGGATGGTGGAGTACGCCGGTTGCCGCGATGACCACGTCGGCCACGTCGGTTCGCCCTGAGGCGGTTCGGAGGTGCCAGCGGTCGCCGTCGTGCTCCGCGTGGACAACCTCCTGGCCGTAGGTGATGGACCGTTCGACGTCAAAGCGTCTGGCCACGTCCTCTAGATAGGACTGGATCTCGGCCCCTGGTGAGAAGCGGTGTGTCCACTCAGGGTTGGGGGCGAACGAGTAGCTGTAAAGGATGGACGGCACGTCGCACGCCACGCCGGGGTAGTTGTTCTCCCTCCAAGTGCCGCCGAGACGGTCGGCCTTTTCGTAGACGGCAATGTCGTTGAAGCCTCGATCCCGCAGACGGATGACCGCCAGTATCCCAGCCATCCCGGCGCCGATGACCACGAAACGCAGTGGTCGTCGGCCGTTGGTCATCGCCGGAGTCCAGCAGGGTCGGACGGGCAAGGGCCAGTCGGCAGGATCCGCCAGCCGATGGCACTCCGGGCCGTAGCGTCGGAACGTGGGCGATGGAGACCGAACGCTGTGGGGGGGTCCGGGTTGTCGGGTGTCTGCCGAGGAGGTGCGTTGGCGTTTCGGACCATCAGGCGGCCCCGGCGGACAACACGCCAACCGGGCCAACACCCGTGTGGAGGCCGAGCTGGACCTGACGTTGGCCCGGGGGATCGACGACCAGACCCGTGCCCGCCTTGTGCGTCAACTGGGGGCCACGGTGCGGGTGTTAGTCGACCGGCATCGCTCTCAGGTTCGGAACCGTGAGCGGGCACTCGACGAAATCGAGCGGCGCCTGCAGGAGGCGCTGGTGGAACAGGCAGTGCGCCGACCGACTCGACCGCGGCGCGGTGCGGTGGAGCGGCGCCTAGAAGCCAAACGTCAGCGTGGCGCCCGCAAGGCCGAACGCCGCGGCGACTGGTCTTGATCAGTCTGGGCCGGATTTAGGCGGGGTCCTGGGTCGAAGGGAGATTGGCCAGGAAGACCATGAGGGAAGTGGCCAGCTTCTGAACCTCGGTGCGGGTTAGCCCGTAGGCCTCGGCCATGCGCACCAGGACGACTTGCTCGGCTTGGTCCCATGTGACCGATTCGGTGACCGGACCGTAGGCATCAGGCCGGTCTTCCTCGGCCAACGGAACGATTGTCGCCGCCCCGGGCAGATCGCCTAGGAACTTCAACGTGTATACCCCGAAGCGAATTAACCAGTCGACTGGTCGGCCCATGGAGCGGGCGGTGGCCAGGAGGTCAGCGTGCTCGGCAGCGGTGAACCCTGTGGTGATCTCGACCGGCTCGGTGTAGGTGATGTCCTCACAACCCCGCGCCGTGCCGGTTCCCGTGGTGTGTGGATCGTAGAACTCAGCCTTGAAACCCGAGCCGGGGTCCTCGGTGGTCAGGAACCGGTCGATAGCCGTGGCTATGGCCTTCCCCTCAGCTTGTTGGATCTCCGGCAGTGCCAGCAATTGGGCTTCCGGCGGGTTGGACAGGTAGAGGCCTTCGACGATGGCTGACGGAATGCCGCGGGTCATCCTCAGCACCCCGTAGGTGTCGGTGCGCGGCTCGCGTAGACGGGCCGATACGCCTTGGTGGTAGGTGCTGACCCACGGCACCCAGTAGCCGGTGAAGACGGCCTGGACTTCCTCGAATAGCAGGCCCGCCAGGCGTTGCGACTCCGGGACGTCGATCTGGTGGAACACCTCTGTCCCGGGCATCTCGGATCGTTTGACCGCACCTCCATTGTGGTGAATGGAGACAAACGCCCGGGGGTCGAGCGCTCGGGCGATGGCCGTCCGTTGACGGATGGGCATATGGAGGTCTCGTCGCCGCGTCAGGGCCACCGTGTGGCCCATCTCCTCGAGGGCCAGCTTCGTGTGGAACGCCACTATGAGGTTCAGGTCACGCTCGACCAGGCCGTTGGCTCCCACCGAACCGGACTCTGGGCCGCCGTGACCGGCATCAAGCACCACGTCTATCGGTGATGCTGCGTCAACGGGAACACCGTCCTCGTAGACAACCTCACGGCCACACGTGCTACTCACCACCGTCGAGCCAGCGAACTGGCCCACTACGGGTAGCAGCATGTCGTCGGGGCCCTTCACGATCCTCGCCTCAGTTGAGCCGCCGCTCCCATTTCCGACGGCACCCGCTGGCACCGCACCTGCCAGGAGAGCCACGGCGGTGATGGCCACCAGAACGGTGACGCTGAGAGGGGGCTGACCGGGCATGGTGTGACGCTAGGGGGTCGGGCTCCGGACGCGGTACGACCCCGACCAGAGCCGGGGCCGTACCGCGCGTCGGTGGCTACGCCCGCGAGGGGCGCTGCCAGATGCCCAGTAAAGGTCCTAGAACTGCTCTTCCTCGGTGGAACCCTCGAGGGCCAGTGTCGACGCGGTGCCACCGGAGATCACGGTGGCCACATCGTCGAAGTAGCCGGCACCGACTTCTCGCTGGTGGCGAGTGGCCGTGTAGCCGTCGTCCTCCATGCCGAATTCGGCCTGCTGTAGGGCGACATAGGCGGTCATGTCCGACTCCGTGTAGCCCTTGGCCAGCTCGAACGCCGAGGCGTTCAGGGCGTGCCAGCCAGCCAAGGTGATGAACTGGAACTTATAGCCCATCTTTCCGAGCTCGCTCTGGAACTTGGCGATCGTGTCGTCGTCCAGTGCTGACTTCCAGTTGAAGGAAGGCGAGCAGTTGTAGGCCAGCATCTTCCCGGGGAACTCGGCATGCACGGCATCGGCGAACTCCTTGGCCTGGTCAAGATCCGGTGTACCGGTCTCACACCAGATGAGGTCGCTGTACGGGGCATAGGCCAACGCACGGGAAATCGGCGTGGCCATCCCCGGCTCGGTGCCAAAGAATCCCTCGGCGGTCCGTTCACCGTTCAGGAACGGCTTGTCGCGATCGTCGACGTCGCTGGTGATGAGGTTGGCAGCCAGGGCGTCGGTCCGGGCGATGAGGACGGAAGGAACGCCGAGCACGTCGGCCGCCAGTCGCGCCGCGGTCAGGGTTCGCACGTGTTGCTGGGTCGGGATCAGCACCTTCCCACCCATGTGGCCACACTTCTTCTCAGAGGCCAACTGGTCCTCGAAGTGCACGCCTGCCGCTCCGGCTCGAAGCATCCGCTTCATGAGCTCGTAGACGTTCAGGGCGCCACCGAAGCCGGCTTCGGCATCGGCCACGATTGGAACCATCCAGTCCCGCAGCATCTCGCCCTTGTTTTCGGACCATTCGATCTGGTCGGCGCGACGCAGGGCGTTGTTGAGGCGCTCGACGACGGCTGGTACCGAGTTGGCCGGGTAGAGGCTCTGGTCCGGGTACACCTGACCAGCCAGGTTGGCGTCACCGGCGACCTGCCAGCCCGACAGGTACAACGCCGGAAGGCCACCCTTGACGTACTGGATGGCCTGACCACCGGTCATGGCCCCCAGTGCATGCACGTAGTCCGTGTTGTGCATCTTCTCCCACAGCACCTCGGCGCCGTGACGGGCAATCGAGCACTCAGGAAGGAACGATCCACGCAGACGGACGACATCGGCCGCCGTGTAGTCGCGGACGGTGTCCTTCCAGCGCGGGTTCTCGTTCCAGTCCCTCTCCAGGGCTGCGACCTGGTCGTCGAAGGTGTTTCGCATCTCTAACTCGCTTTCATGGAGGACCCTCGGCGGGCGCCGGGATCCGATCGGGATTTGGGTAAGGGGCTGTCGGGAGGCGCCTGTCTGTAAGGGGCCGGCCGGTAAGGGAGCGGTATGTCAGTCGAGGAGCTCGTAGGCGGGCAGGGTGAGGAACTCGATGAACTCAGAGGACAAGGCGACCTCCTCGAAGACAGCCCGGGCCTCGTCGAACGGCAACGCGTCGAATGTTTCGCTACCGAGGTCCTCGGCGATGACTGCCATCTGGGCGTCGATCGTGGAGCGGACCAGCGCGGTGGTCACCGTGGTTCCATCTTCAAGGGCTCGGCTATGGCGGATCCACTGCCAGATCTGGGCCCGACTGATCTCGGCGGTGGCCGCATCTTCCATGAGGTTGTGGATGGCCGCTGCACCACTACCGGATAGCCAGGAGGCTAGGTAGCGGAGGCCGACGTATACGTTGGTCTCGAGGCCGGCCCGGGTGATCTGGCCACCGGTCTCGTCGACGGAGAGCAGGTCATCGCCGGTGACCCGGACGTCGGGGCGCTGGCGATCAACCTGGTTGAGGCCTTGGCCCAGAATTGCGTTGAACTCGATCTCGGCCACCGTGACCAGGTCGGGATGGGCCACCCACGTGCCGTCGCAACCGTCGTTTGCCTCGCGCCGCTTATCTTCCTTCACCTTGGTGAGAGCCTGGGCGGTGACCTCGGGGTCACGACGGTTAGGGATGAAGGCCGCCATCCCGCCTATGGCGTGGGCGCTCCGCTTGTGGCAGGTGGCCACCATGAGTTCTGTGTAGGCACGCATAAACGGCGTCGTCATGGTGACATCAGCCCGGTCGGGTAGGACGAAAGCCGGATCTGCGTTGAACTTCTTGGCCACCGAGAAGATGTAGTCCCAACGGCCGGCGTTGAGACCCGCCGAGTGTTCACGTAACTCATAGAGAATCTCGTCCATCTCGAAGGCAGCGGTAATCGTCTCGATGAGCACGGTGGCCTTGATCGAACCGCGGGGCACGCCAAGGGCGTCCTGGGCATGGCAGAACACGTCATTCCAGAGCCGGGCCTCGTGGTGGTTCTCAAGCTTCGGGAGGTAGAAGTACGGCGCTGTTCCGCGGTCGAGGGCCTCACGGACGTTGTGGAAGAAGATGAGGCCGAAGTCGACAAGGCTGGCGGCCGCCGGGCGACCGTCGACCTGAACGTGACGCTCGGGAAGATGCCAACCGCGGGGCCGGATGACCAGCGTGGCGATCTCGTCGTTGATGGCGTAACTCTTGCCGTCGCGACGGAGCGTGAGATCACGGCGGATGGCGTCACGAATGTTGACCTGGCCGTTGAGCATGTTGTCCCAAGTTGGGGAACTCGAATCCTCGAAGTCGGCCATGAACACCCGCGCTCCGGAGTTCAGGGCATTAATCATCATCTTGCGCTCAGGCGGACCGGTGATCTCGACGCGACGATCGAGTAGGTCCTTGGGAGGCGGGGACACCGTCCACGTACCCGACCGGATCTCGGCAGTCTCGGGCAGAAAGTCGGGTCGCAGACCGGTGTCGAACTTCTCCTGGCGGATACGCCGACTCCGAAGCAGCTCGATGCGACGGTCTCGGAAGGTGCGCACGAGGTCGGCCACGAAGGCGGTGGCTTCGGGCGTGAAGATCTCGTCGCGGAGTTCATGTTCGCTGATCTCGATGCCGTCCAGGTTGGTCATGAAAACTCCCTTCCGGGTCATGTTCGCCGCTCGCTCATGTTCTTCTGCCGGTGCGTCTCGCTTCATGAGTATTGAGGATCTTCGGTCCCGGATTGGGGACGGCACCGCGGGAAGATCTTCTAGCCTGTCGCTCAGGCCGAAAAAGTGGAAGAGTTCGGCTAGTTCGGTTCCTGATGCCGGACACATCGGACAGGATGTCTGCCCGGAATCCGAACAGAGGGGAGACCAGTCGTGGGAACACCGGCCTTTGATCCGGTAGTGCTCGGTCACCGACTCCGCTACCTCCGCAGGCAGGCCGGCCTCACATTGGCCGTCCTCGGCGAGCGCATCGGGCGCCCAGCCTCGTACCTCTCCCAGGTCGAAAACGGCCGTATCGAACCCAAGCTGGGTGTCCTCGGCGAGCTGGCTGACGCCCTCGGATGCACCACGGTGGACCTACTGGACCCGACACCTCCAAGCCATCGTGCCGCACTCGAGATAGAGCTGGACCGCCACCAAGGAGGGCAGTGGCGGACCACGCTTGAGCTTCCCGAGGTCCGGGCCGGAGCCCGCCTCGATGACGACGTATTGGAGACCCTCGTCGGGCTGTACCGGGCGCTACCTGACGTCGAGGTCAGTCGTTCCGGCCTGGCGAACCTCGAAGCCGGCGATCGGGCCCGAATGGCCAACATTGCGCTGCGAACCGAGATGCGGGCCCGCGACAACTACTTCGCCGAGATCGAACAACGGGCCGCCGAGGACCTTGCTGCCGCTGGCTACGGAGGAGAAGGACCACCCACCGAGAAGGACATGGTCGATCTGGCGGCTCACCACGGCTTCATTGTCGAACGGGTCAAGGGGATGCCCCGAACCGCCCGTTCAGTCACCGACACCCGTCGCCGGGTCATCTACATCCCGCAACGCGATGACCTCAGCGTTCGGGCCGCCCGATCGGTGGTCCTCCAGACATTGGGCCATTTCGCGCTTGAACACGCCGAAACCACCGACTTCGAGGGGTACCTACGGCAGCGGATCGAGTCGAACTATTACGCGGCCGCCACGCTCATCCCCGAACAGGCGGCCGTGGCTTTCCTATCCGGAGCAAAGGACGGCCACGACCTCTCCATCGAGGACCTCAAGGAGCGTTATTACGTCTCCTATGAGATGGCGGCCCACCGGTTCACCAACCTGGCTACCCGACATCTGGGCCTGTCGGTGCACTTCATCCGAACCGATCCCGAGGGAACGATCACCAAGGCCTACGAGAACGACGGGTTGCGTTTTCCCGCAGATCCCGACGGTGGCCTGGAAGGGGCCCGCCTGGGCCGACAGTGGGGAGCCCGCCAGGCGTGGGACGGTTCAGACCTCCTGCACTACCAGCACACGGCCATCGACTCCGGCGAATACTGGTGCGTGACCTACGTGGAGAACGCCACCGAACGAACCCCGTACGCGGTGACCCTCGGGTGCCGGGCGACCGAAGCCGGTTTCTTCCGGGGAGGTGACACGCTGCGGCGGATCAACGCGACCGGCGAGGACGACCAGGCCGAACCCGGTCTGCTGCGGCGTTGGGATGGCGTGGCCTGGCCATCGGCCTCGGAACGCAGTTTCGTGTTGACGGCCCTACCTTCCTCATCCAGGGAATTCTCGCCGTTCCCGGGCATCGACCTGCTCGACGTCTACCGGTTCCTCGATCGCCAGGGCGGCACCGCTACAACTTCCTGAACTACTTGGTGAACGGTTCGCCGGCCTCGTGTCGACGACGGACCTCCGCCGCGTGCCGCCCGAGGTCGACGGTCCGGACCACGGTGGGATCGCGGACCGTTCCCGTGTGGGTGACGAAGCGTTCACCGTCCCACCGGTGGAGTTGGAAAGCCGGCGGTTCGTCAATGGCCGCTGCCCGGTCAGGATGCAGGTCGAGGTTGATCTGGTTTCCGGTGGACGGGCAGGTCGAGACAAGGGTCGACCCGATGTTCGTCTGGATAGGACGGTGGAGGTGCCCAGTCACCAGGAGGCGAACGTGCGGGTGACGCTCGATGGTGGCACGGAGGCGATCGGCATTGGAGACGCCGGCCTGGTCCATGAACACCAGTCCCGTATCGAACGGCGGGAAGTGGGTGAACACGAGGGTGGGTCGATCGTCGGCCGACAGCGCCTCCTCAAGCCAGGCCTCCCGGTCGGCGTCGAACAGGCCGTCGTGGCGACCGGGCAAGCTCGTGTCCAACCCGACGAGCCGTACCGGGTGCCGGTCGACCACGTAACTGCAGTGGTCGACAGCCGTGTCAGCGGGAAGCAGGTCGGCGAAGGCCAGACGGAAGAAAGGCCCCTCGTCGTGATTGCCGGGGAGCGGGACGATCCGTTCGGCGATGGGAGCCAACACATCACGGAGGATGGCGTACTGGGCTGGCGTACCGTCATCGGTCAGGTCACCGGTGGCCAGGATCACATCGGGTGCAGGTTCGAGGGCCAACAGGTGTTCGACCACCAGGCCGAGTGTCTCGGTAGTGTCGACGAGCCGGCCAAACCAACCCTCGTGGTCCCGAATGTGGCAGTCCGATATCTGGGCAATCAGCACGACACGAGGCTACGGGACGAGCGGGTGGAGGGAATCGAACCCTCATCTTCAGTTTGGAAAACTGAGGTTCTAACCGTTGAACTACACCCGCGGACCGCCGTCGCGGACCCGGTGAACCTATCGGCCTGCGCTCCGGCCCGTCCGTCCTTAGGTCCGGACGGGGTATGTACGCTTCCGGCCATGACCAGCAGCGACGCTTCTCCCAACGTGGTTCCGAACGGCGCTCACCTGATCGGCGGCGACTGGAGCACACATGCTCCAGGCGGCACAGCGGTTAGCGACAACCCCGCACGGCCCGACCAACCGGTGGGTGAATACCCCCTCGGCGATGTCTCGACGGCGGCCGATGCCGTCACCTCGGCGGTCGATGCCCAGGCAGCGTGGACAGCCCTCGGCTTCGGTGCCCGGGCGAGGATCCTGGAACGCGTTGCCGTGCTGTTCGACGAGCGGGCCGACGACCTGGCGTTGGTGGCAACCCTTGAAGAGGGAAAGACCCTCCCGGAGGCCCGTGGCGAGGCGGTCCTGTCCGCTGAGACATGCCGCTATCAGGCTGGGCTGGCCAAGACGTCGACTGAGCGAATCTTTCCCAGCGGCACCCGAGGGGAGACCATCCGCACCGTGAGGTCCCCGCTGGGGGTGGTCGGCGTCATCACCCCCTGGAACTTCCCCATCCTGATTCCCGTCTGGAAGATCGCTCCGGCACTGGTGACCGGCAACCCGGTGGTATGGAAGCCGGCCAGCAACACGCCACTCACCGCCGTGGCCGTCGCCGCGGTGTTCCACGATGCCGGGGTGCCGCCCGGCGTCTTGAATCTGGTGCTCGGTCCGGGCTCCATGGGAGGGGCGTTGGTGGCCGACGAACGCGTCGACGGCGTTACCTTCACCGGTTCGGTGGGCGTCGGCCACGGTATCCGTGACGTGGTGACCGCCCGCAACGGTCGGGTCCAACTTGAACTGGGTGGCCACAACCCGTGCATCGTGTTCCCCGACGCGGATCTCGACATGGCGGTCGCCGCCGTAGTCGGGGGCGCCATGGGGGCCACTGGACAGAAGTGCACCGCTACCCGGCGGATCATCGCAGTCGGCAACATCCATGATGAGTTGGTCGACAGGATGGCCGCCGCAGTGAGTTCCCTGAGGGTTGGTGACGGCCAGGATGCAGCGACGGCCATCGGCCCGCTGGTGTCGATGACGGCCCGGGGAGAGGTCAGCGAGGCGATCGAACAGGCAAAGGCCGAAGGCGCCGAGACGGTCGCGGTGACCGAAGGCGTGCCCGACGGTCCGTGCTTTCAGGCGCCAACCCTGTTCGCAGGCGGAACCAACCTGACCATCACCAGCGAGGAGGTGTTCGGCCCAGTCAGCACGGTGCTGCGGGTCGACGACGAGGACGAGGCGTTCGCCCTAGCAAACGACACCGAGTTCGGCTTGTCGGCGTCGGTGTTTACCAACGACCTTTGGAAGATGGACCGGGCCATCAACGAGATACGGGCGGGCATCGTGAAGATCAACGGGCCGACCACCGGTTCGGAGATCCACGCCCCATTTGGCGGTGACAAGAACTCCTCGGGCCACGCGGCGCGTGAACAGGGCGATACCGCCCATGAGTTCTTCACCCGTACCCGCACGGCGTACATCAAGCCCGGGAGTCCCCGTTGACCTCCGAGCCGATGACCCTGGAAATGCGCAAGCTCGTCACCCAGACGGAGGAAGTCCACGTCGAGGGTGGGCGACCGGCAAACCCGCCATTGGTCATGCACGGCGTGGCCGCGGTGATCGCCAACCCGTGGGCCGGTCAGGGCTTTGTCGAAGACCTCCGGCCGGCGATCATGGACCTGGCCCCGGTTCTCGGTTCGATCCTCGTGCCTCGACTGGTCGAAATGTGCGGCGGTGGCGACACCGTGGAGGCCTACGGAAAGGCAGCCATGGTCGGTACGTCCGGCGAGGTCGAGCACGCTTCGGCGTTCATCCACACCCTACGATTCGGCAACGTGTTCCGGGATGCCGTGGGGGGCACGGCGTATCTGTCCTTCACCAACACCCGGGGCGGCCCCGGCGCCACCTTGTCCATCCCGATGATGCACAAGGTC